>DAIRVF010000006.1:0-22466 GCA_036802965.1 Zestosphaera sp. | reverse complement strand
CCTCAGGAGCTCGGAGAATATGAAGAGGAGTAGTATATAATCAACTATTAGTTTCAGCTCGTTAATCGTTGAAGTAAAAGATACTAAAGTTCCTAAATCTCTTATTAGATAATATGTTGTTATAGCTATCATAACTCCTAAGGCTATTAAGATCACTACATCAATGACATACATTATCATATTGATGAGTTTTCTAGCCTTCACATGCGTAGCTGAGATACCCATCAAATCACCTCAAAAATACTTCTTAAAAACAAATAAGTCTTATAGAGATCTTCACTACTTAGTTTTAGAAATCTTTAACTCACTTGCCTTCTTGATTGCTTTAATTATGTTTACGTATCCCGTGCACCTACAGAGATTCCCTCTCAAATACTCCTTAATCTCATCCTCGGTGGGTTTTTGTTTAATCCTTAGTAGGTACTCACCCATTATTATGAAGCCCGGTATGCAATAACCGCATTGAATAGCGCCCTCCTCAACGAAAGCTTCCTGAACCTCGCTTAACTCATCACCTTTAGAAATCCCCTCAACAGTCGTTATTTCCCTACCGTTAACGTCTACCGCTAGGGTTAAACATGAGAGTATCGGCTCCCCATCAAGCAACACGGTGCAAGCACCACATTCACCTATGCCGCAAACATACTTAGTACCTGTTAATTTCAGCTTATCTCTCAGGACGTTTATCAACAACTCATTAGGTTTAACGTCCAGGGTGACTGGCTCGCCGTTAACCTTGAACGTGATTTTCATACCTATCACCCCCTCAACCTCTCCAAGGACTTAACGAGTGAGTCATAAACTAAAACCTTCGATACTTCCTTCCTATACCACGCAGTACCTCTCACATCATCTATAGGGCTTATCTCGTTGACCACTAAGCTAGCTACCTCCCTCAATACCTTCTCATCAACCCTCCTACCAATCAACGCCGCCTCACACTTAACAGCCCTGATAGGTCGGGGAGCTACGGAACCTAAAGCGATCTTGACATCCTTGATCATATTATCCTCTACCTCTACGTAAGTTGCTGCACTAGCTATCGCTAAATCCATAGCTACCCTGCTCACCTTAATAAACGATGACTTCCCTTTCTTCCTAGGAATTATTATCTCCTGCAATAACTCGTGGGGTCTCATGGCGGTCATTCCCGGGCCAGTGAAGAATTCTGTTATTGGTATTTCTCTTGTTCCTTCTATGCTTGTTAGTTTTATTCTTGCTTCGTGTACTAGGAGTGGGGGTGCTGAGTCAGCCGCTGGAGAAGCATTACACAAATTACCACCAACAGTAGCCATATTCCTAATCTGAACACTACCCATAGACTTGACAGCATCGTATAACGCGGGCACCTCCTCCCTCACTAAATCGGATCTCTCAAGATCTCGCCACGTCGTTAAGGCTCCTAAACGTATAGTGTCCTCATCCACCCTTATGTACCTCAACTCCTTAATACGCTTAACGTTAATCACGTACTTAGGTTCGATAGCGCGAATCTTCATCTTAACTATAAGATCAGTCCCTCCGGCTAGGACCCTTGCTTCACTCCCGTACGTTCCCAATAGCTGAAGAACCTCCTCAAGACTTTCAGGTTCGAAGTACTGGAACTCGAAAGGTATTATCCTAGTATTCCTCAAGTTTATTGGGACGGGTCTTACCTCACGACCCATGACTCACCACCCCTCCCTCTCCTTAATAGCTCTCAGTAACTTGTCAGGGGTCATAGGTAACTCGTAGATCCTCACACCAACCGCGTTATAGACGGCGTTCGCTATAGCTCCTACGGCAGGGTTCATCGCTGCCTCACCCAAGCCCTTAGCACCGAAGGGGCCTGTAGGCTCGTAAGTATTAGCTATTATTACCTTAAAGTCCTCGATGTCCGGAATATCCTGAGCCGTAGGAATCTTATAATCCGTTATGAGACCCCTACTAAGTAACTCACCTGTTTCAGGGTTGTAGGGTGTGTCTTCAATGAACGCCATACCCCAAGCCATGGCGAAGCCCCCATGTAGCTGACCCTCAACAAGATCCCTGTTAATGGGCGTGCCCACGTCCGCTCCCGCAACCACTCTGACAGGTCTTACCTTACCAGTCCACGTATCAACCTCGACCTCAACATAGTAGACCGTAAAGCTTGGAGGGGCTGACGTCGCCCTATAAGAGACTACGGCAGCTATAGTCCCCCAATTCCTCTGCCATGCCGTCCTAGCTAAGTCCCTGAGACTTATCTTAACGTCCGGGGAACCCTCCACGTAGATAAGGGTCTGCTTAGTCTCCTCGTCATATTTAATCTTTAAGGCCTCGGGATTAACGACCTTACCCAATATTCGGGTAGCGTACTCGAATATTTTTTGCTTGACTATCTGAGCCGCTCTCCTAGCGGCCTCGCCACCAACGTAAGTGCCTCTCGACGCGTGCGTACACACATCGTAGGGAGTGTTCTCTGTAGTAGCTGTAGCAAGGCTTATCAACTCCGGGGAAACCCCGAGTTCCTCAGCTATTATCTTAACGTGCGCGTCAAGAGTCCCACCACCATGGTCTTGAAGCGCCGTTATGTACTCTAGGGTCCCGTCCTCATTCAATCTTAAGACAGCACCCGAATAATCGATTACCTCACCGGATATAGGACCTCCGGCACCGGAGGTGTGGAAGCCTCTGCCGACCCCTATTCCCCTCCTAAACCTCCCCTTCTTGTCTTCAGGTTTCCCTCTCCTCTCCCACCCTATCAACTCCCTACCCTTAGCTAGCAGTTCTGGAACCCCGTCAGACTTAATCACGGACCTAACCGTAGGTCCTTGACCCCAGAAGACGTCGCCTAACCCCACGTAATTCTTTAATCTCAAGTCTACGGGGTCAATACCTAATCTCTCAGCCAGCTCATCCATGATGATCTCAACAGCCCAAGTTACTTCAGGAGCTCCATAACCTCTTAGGGCACAGCCAGGGACCTTATTCGTGTAGACAGCCTTACCTATGTATCTTATGTTCCTCCACTTATAGAGGGAGACAAACCAACCTAGCGAGGTCCCTAGTAAGGGGTATGGCTGGATTTGGTGAGCACCTACGTCAAGAATATTCTCAAACTCAGCACCGACTAACGTCCCGTCTTTCTTAGCCCCCACCTTTATTCTGAAGTGGAATGTGAAGTTAGAGTGATCGAGCATGTCCTCCTCTCTAGTGTACGCGAGCTTCACGGGCTTCCCAGCCTTAAGGCATAACGCTACAGCTATCGGGACCAGAATATTTGTCTGAATACTTGACCCAAAGCTACCCCCTATCGGGACCTTAACGACGTTTATCTTACTCAGCGGAATACCGAATATTTGGTGAATAAGTATCCTGGTGTTATGTATTGTCTGCGTTGTGGTGTATATCGTTATCTTACCGTCGGCTTCAGGAACACATAAGACAGCCTTCGGCTCTAACTGCATGTGGTACCTCTTACCTGTCTTAAAGAATCTCTCTATAACGATATCAGCTTCCTTAAAAGCCTTATCGACATCCCCCTCGACGTAATTCAAGGTAGCAGCTACGTTATTCTTTACCTCAATCCACTCATCACCCTTCATTATCTTCTCGTGGATCGGCGGGCTCTCAGAGCTCATAGCCTTGAAGGGGTCTAGCACCGGCTCGTAAATCCTCTCAACCTCAAACCTTATAGACTCAGCAGCTCTCTGAGCTAATTCCTCGGTAGGGGCCGCGACAGCTGCTATGGGGTCGCCGACGTATCTAGGCTTCCTAGTAAGAACGTAGTGGTCTTTAAAAGTTACTTCATTCACGCTAACAAGCCTCGGGTTGAAGGGTTTCTGAGGCACGTCATCCGGTGTTATGACTACAGCACCTAACCTCACAGCATCGCTAACGTCGAAACTTTTAATATCCGCGAAAGCGTAGGGACTCCTAACAATTCTGCCCACAAGCATTCCGGGAACTTCTAAATCGTTCGTGAACTTGAGAAGACCTCTAACCTTAACGAAAGCATCTTTCCTTAAAGTCCTTGAGTTGATGAAGGACGTTCTACTACTCAACTCAAATACCCTCATGCTTTTATCACTAACATGATTAAATAAGCTTTTCTAACCCTCAAGATACTTCGACAACAGTAAATGGTGAGAACCGTAATAACGAGGAAGTCTTAAAACCGCTGTACAGGTTTTGAGGACTTCCTATGTTAGGTTTTATTTTAGTTCTAGTCACATAATAATTCGGTGATTTAATTGATAGACCTGCCGACACTCATAGTTCTCGGCTTGTTTGCGGTGATAGTCCTAGCAATCGTGTTAACGCATTTGAAGATAGTGCCTGAATATAAGAGGCTTGTTGTGTTCAGGTTAGGTAAGATAATAGGGATTAAGGGGCCTGGACTCGTGTTCTTAGTGCCTATAATAGACTCGGGAACTTGGATAGATCTAAGAGAGATGGTTTTAGACATACCTCCCCAGACATGCATCACTAAAGATAACGCGCCCGTAAACATAGACTTACTCATATACATGAAGGTCTTCGACCCAGAGCTCGCGGTTAAGTCTGTTCAAAACTTCGTCATGGCGTCCACAGGCATAGCCGTAACCACCCTTAGAGCGATAGTAGGTGACTTGCTGCTAGACGACGTCTTAGCGCGCAGAGACTACATAAATCAAACGCTGAGAGCTAAACTTGATGAAGTAACTGATAGGTGGGGAATAAAGATAACTTCCGTGGAAATCAAGGAAATAAAACCGCCCAGCGAAGTTCAGGAAGCGATGATTAAGCAAATGGCTGCTGAAAGAAGTAAGAGAGCGATGATACTTGAGGCTGAAGGAAAGAAGCAGGCAGCAATACTTGAAGCTGAGGGTTATAGGGAGGCGAGAATAAAGAAAGCCGAGGGCGACATGCAGGCAGCAATACTTGAAGCCGAAGGAAAGAGAAAAGCTCTATTAGAGATTGAGGAAGCCGCTAGACAATTAACCTCTAACACGCTACTCCTCAAGTATTACGAGACACTTGAGAAAATAGCTGTAGCTCCATCATCGAAGATACTGATACCGCTAGAGGTAAGTAAGTTCCTGACCAGAATCAGCGAGTTCTTAGGCAAGGAATAAAACCTTAAACTTCATTAAGAACACGTAAGTAATTTTTCTATTTAATAAATTCCGGTCTTAAGTAAAGCTTTAAAGACGAGTTACTCAGGTCGGGGTGTTTAACCGCAAGACACGCTAAAGCACCTGGACTTAAGTAGATCCTAAAACCACCTAACAATTCTTGAATAACTTCCTCAAGACTTGGTGAATGACCAACTAATAAGACGGTATCCCTATCCTCAAGACCTACTGAGCTTAGCAAGTTCCTGAGATTATCTAAATCAAAATACTCAGGCAATAACTCACGCCTCTGAAGGATCTCGTTAACTCCTAGAATTTCAGCAACTATCTCAGCCGTTTCCAGAGCTCTCTTAAGCGGGCTGGAGACTACGTACTTAGGTCTCAAATCAAGAATCTTAGCTACCTTAATCGCTTGGACACGTCCTTCTTGAGTAAGGCGTCTCTCATCATCTGAAATACCGGGTTTCTTAGGCTCGGCTTCGCCATGACGCATGAAGAGGAGAAACATTAATACCTACCTCGGGACGTTGGTTTCCTCCTCTTCGTTCACACTATTACTTTCTTATTTTCTTCTGTAACTCTCGAGATACTTCATTATTTCCTCGTATATAGCCCCGTTAAGTAACCCGTCATTCTTCAGGGTGTTGAAGAGTTGGCGCGCGGTCATCACGTAATGATACCTCATCCCCAGAGACCTCACCCTCTCCTCAGCCCCCTGTTCTCTATCTACTACGACTAAAGCTCCTGTGGGAACAGCTCCCGCATTCTTAAGTATCTCATAGGTTTTTATTATAGAGTCGCCTGTCGTGGCCACGTCATCGACTATAAGCGAGGTCCTACCCTCCACCTCGCCCTCAACCTGACTGAGCATTCCATGATCTTTCCTCTCAAGTCTGACATAAGCCATGGGCTTATTAGTAACGGCTGCTACAAAGGCTGCGAGAGCCACTCCCGACGTCGCCACACCTACTAGAACATCGTATTGCGTTAAGTCAACCCTCTTACTCACCTCATCTATTATTAACCTCATTATCTTCGGGTAGCTATAGATCCTTCTCATGTCTATGTAGAACGGCGAGGTTATCCCGGAACTTAAGACGAAGGACCCTATCTTGACGACACCAACCTTATATAGCTCGTGAATCAGCTCCTGCATTCCCTAACCCTCCTCTCCTGCTCGTAAATAATTCTCTCAAGAGCTTCCCTAGGATTCGGGGAATTAGTTACAGCACGCCCAACTATCTCGTAGTCAGCCCCGCAACATATCGCACTACCTGGCTCAGCACCCTGAGCCCCAACACCAGGCGAGAATATCCTTAACTCGTTACCCGCTAGCTCCCTAACCCTACGGATTGTCTCTCTCCTAGTAGCTGGCGCTACGACACCCCAAACACGTAGTTCTAGAGCTAGGTTAACGAACTCGCTCAAATGCTTATCGATGAATTCCGTTGAGCCGGGGTGACTCATAGAGACCACTAGTATAGACTTAATCCCCAACTCCTCAGATTTTCTGACGAGAACGTCTAGCGCTCCCCGCCTACCTACGAAAGCGTGGGATATTACCGCGCTCGCTCCCGCGTCAGCCAGGGCTTCAACCACGTACGTCATGATATCCCCTATGTCAGCTAGCTTGAGATCAGCTATCAAAGGCTTGCTGCTCACGCTGAGTAAGTCTCTTAATCTATGCACTCCTGTCCTCAATATTAGTGGTAGTCCTACCTTAAACGATGAAGCTAACTCGTCTAAGTAATCAACACGTTCTCTAACCCACTTCTCGATCTCCGCCCTCGGCGGAGGGTCTAACGCTATCACTACTTTACTCAAATGCCCACTCAGAAAACTACAAAGAAGTTAATAAGCTTTTAGCTACGGGATCGGGTCTTCGTTGAAAACAATATATATTACACATTAAGCTATTTTTTTCTGGGGAGCTACGACGAGCGTCTTAAGGAGTGGTTTAGGGTTTTCGTTGATTCTCCTTGCAATCATCTTAGTGGTCTCCGCGATATCCCCTGCGGCGTCCTCACAGGGTAGGGTAGGCGTTGTAGCCGAGCTAACGTCAACCATTGACGGTGGCGCGGTCGAGATAGTTTCCCGTGCGGTGAATGAGGCTGCCAGCAGGTCGTCCGTGTTAATACTGTACATAGATAGTTACGGGGGGTATCTGGCCGCGGCTGACTCAATAATAAGGATTGTTGCGGAGTCAGGAGTTACCACGTACGTTTACATACCTCCGGGAGGTAAGGCGGCTTCCGCAGGTGCTTTGATAGCTTTACTAGGCAAGAAGATATTCATGGGTGACGCCTCAACCATAGGCGCTGCTCAACCGAGCCCATCAGATGAGAAAACAGTTAACTACGTTGTGGGCAGGTTCAGATCCTTAGCTATCATAGCTTTCAACAACAACGAAACTTTGGTTGGGATTGCTGAGGAATTCGTAACTAAGAACAGGGTTTTGAGCGCGGCTGAGGCAGTCACGCTAGGTTTCGCCGAGTCCGCGAACAGCTTAGAGGAGGTGAAGCAGCGGCTAGGTCTCGACGAGCTCATAATAGTGGGTTATACTGTATGGGATCACATAATATCCGTGTTCTCAGCGCCTATAGTAAGCTCTATAGCCCTTATAATAGGTATTGCGTTAATATTTGTTGAGTTTGTTCAAGCAGGTTTTCAAGGCTACGCGATTGCTGGCCTCGTCCTGATACTGATCTCCCTATACGCTATGTCTATAGTGCCCGTAAGCGTCTTCGCTATCTCCCTACTCATAATAGGGCTTATACTCCTCCTCATAGAGATACTGACACCCGGATTCGGGGCTTTCGGAGTGACCGGCCTAATACTCATGTTGGTCGGGGTTTATGAGACAATAATTAGTGAGTCCTTCGGGATCCCCTCAACGCTAACGCTGGCTGTATCAGCAGGTTTCGCGATGTTAGGCGGCTTAATAATCTACGTTGGCTATGAAGCCGGGAAAGCAAGAAGACTTAAATCAAAGACTCTACGAGAGAAACTAATTGGTGAGGTCGGGATCTGCAAGACTAAACTAACGCGTGAGACACCGGGCGTTGTTTACGTGCTCGGCGAGGACTGGACAGCATACTCTACTGACGAAGCGATAGAACCTGGAACTAAAATCAGGGTAGTCGAGGTTAAGGGTCTAACGCTTTACGTCACTAAAGCTGGTGAGTCTATAGATGAGTCAGGAAGACCTAGACTACAGGAGAGTTAGAGAGGAACTAAGGAGAAGAATCTGGGATTTAATGGAGAAAACAAACATAGCAAGGTTTCCTAGACCAGTACATGGTAGGATACCTAACTTCGTCGGTGCTGAGCAGACAGCGCTAAACCTACTTAAGCATGACACCCTCAAAACAGTTAAAACAGTTAAGGTTAATCCCGACGCCCCTCAGAGAATGGTACGTGAGTTAATGCTCCGAACCCACAGAAGAGTCGTGATGCCCACGCCCAGGATCTCCGAGGGATTCCTACTGCTGGACCCCGCTAAAATACCTGATAAAGCATTCAGTGTAGCGTCAACGATACAGGGGGCCTTCAGGTACGGCGAGCGCGTTGATCCGCAAAACCTCCCCAAAATAGACTTAATCGTAGCAGGCTCCGTCGTTGTTGACGTGTTTGGTGGGAGGCTAGGTAAGGGGGAAGGCTACTCAGAACTCGAGTACGGCATCCTAGTCGAGTGCAAGAGGATCTCCCCCGATGTCCCTATAATGACTACGGTTCACGACATCCAGGTAGTGACGGAGAGGATACCTCTGGAACCCTGGGACTTCACGGTCGACTGGATAATAACGCCGACGAAGACCCTGCGAGCCGAGGGACCTAGAGTAAGACCTAAAGGAATACTCTGGGAATACGTGGAAAGAGAGAAACTACTGAAAATACCTGTTCTGAATTCTTTATTAAAGCGTGGTGGTTGTTGAATCGAACTCCCACTCTTTAAAGACTACTGGCTTTGAGGAAGATTGTCATACTGGTTAAGCGGTCTCTGAAGCGCGAACCTTAGGAGAGCTATGATTCCCCCAAACCCTTTCAGCTTAACGGCTAGTGGGGATTCCGCGGGGATTATCCTGACCCTACCCCCCTTCTCCTCAACTTGATTGAGGATTCTCTCTACACGATCGTATTCGTTGGAAGTAAGGAGGTCTTCAATCACTAGAAGAGTGTCTACAGCGTTGCTGAGTGCCGCGAACTCAACGTCTTTTAAGCCGTAAGCAACTCGTTCAGGGTCTGTCGTAAGTAATTTTAAGAATTTATCAAGTATCTCCTCACCTTCGACGATCACGAACTCCTTAAGTAGACCCTTAACGGAGTCTCTCCTAATTAACTCGTGTATTCCAGCTCTACCACCTACGGAGACCGAGTCCGCGAATACTCTTAACTTGCTCCCGGCACGTGCTTTAAGTTCTTTAATTATAGCTTCCCTAAGGACTGTAGGGGAACCCACTATTATGAAATCCACGCCTTCAGACTCCACGTACCTGAGTATTTCCTCAACAACCCGCTTAGCTACCTCCTCGATGAAGGATTCATCCTCGCTCCCTATGCTCGGGAGCGTTAAGTCATTTAAGAACCTTAATCCCTGATCATAGAGAATAGCTAGGGAAGCCTCATCAAAATCAGCTGCTACTAACAATGTCTTAAACCTCCTCTTATTCGTGAGTGACTCTAACTTCCTTAGCAGTGATTGATTTAATGATTCCTTAAACAGCGTTATTTCACCCCCCACGTCAACGTTTAGTGTGTGATGCGAACCCCTCAAGCCGTACTCCTCAGGACCCTCGACTATGACCCCATGCACCCTTAACCTGCTCGCGAAGGGCTGGAAATAGATTTTCTCGACCTTGATAGCCAGGGTCACCGGCAACCTCCTCTTTCCCTCACCCTCCATCTTCACGTCTCTTAAGGTCTTAGCCACCACGATATCCCCAACTTTAATTACGTTTTTCAGTACCCAGAGGTCGTCTACGTCTTCTACCCTAATCTTGACCCAACCCTTTCTCAAGTCTTTATCAATTATCTTCAATTACTACACGACCCAAGTCTAATAGACTTAAGCAGTAATATTAAGCGAGAGGTCTTTGATAGCGCTCTCGGCTGTAACCGCTTATAAGGTGGTCCATGTATTGAATACGGGGTGTGTAATGGGTAGTGATCTAGATTATTTCTTCTTCCCTGAAAGTGTCGCCGTGGTAGGCGCGTCTAAGACTCCGGGTAAGGTAGGTTACGAGCTCCTCAAGAATTTAGCTGAGTTTTACAGGGGTAGGATTTACCCGGTAAACCCGACGGCTGACGAGATTCTCGGTTTTAAGGCTTATCCGTCAGTTAGAGCAATACCTGATAAGGTTGATGTGGCCGTCATATCGGTTCCTGCAGAGAAGGTTCCTGAGGCGGCTGTTGACGCTGGTGAGGCGGGTGTTAAGGGGCTTATAGTTATCTCAGGAGGTTTCAAGGAAGTCGGGCATGAGGGTGCTTTGAGGGAGGAGAGGCTGGTTGAGGTTGTGAGGAAGTATGGGATGAGGTTAATCGGTCCTAACTGTGTCGGGGTTTACGTCCCTAAGTCTGGGATGAACACGTTATTCCTGCCTAAGACTAGACAGGGCTTCCCGCCACACGGGCACATAGCTTTCGTCTCTCAGTCAGGGGCTTTCGGGTCGGCAGTGCTGGATTGGGCAGCTTTAAGAGGTCTCGGGATAAGCAAGTTCGTTAGTTACGGGAATAAAGCTGATGTGGATGATGACGACCTACTAGAATACCTTAAGAAAGACCCCGATACTAGAGTGATAACTATGTATATTGAGGGTGTTGAGGACGGCAAGTCTTTCTTCAAAGCTTTAAGAGACACTACCCCGGTCAAGCCGGTAGTCGTTCTTAAGTCGGGCAGGACCGAGGCAGGCGCAAGAGCTGCGTCATCACATACGGGAGCTCTAGCAGGTCAGGACAAAGTATACGCTGCGGCCTTCAAGCAAGCAGGAGTCTTAAGAGCTTACGGGATGGAAGAACTCTTTGATATGGCCCTAGCCTTAGCTCTCCAACCACCATCATACGGGCCTAGAGTCGCAGTCTTGACTGTAGGTGGTGGTTCCGGGGTAATGGCTACCGACGCCTTAGCTGATCTAGGTCTTCAAGTACCTGGACTTAGCGACGAGACAGTCGAGAAATTGAGGAGGGTCTTACTACCTATAGCCTCCCCATACAACCCCGTAGACGTGACCGGCTCAGCTAGAGACGAGCACCTAATCCAGGCAGCAGAGATATTGATGAGATCCGGCGAGATAGACGCGATACTCTGGCTACCCTACTACATCGTGCCAGGCGTTACGGACAAGCTGAACCGAGAATTCGTGAAGTTAGTTAACGAAATCAATAACACGCTACAGCACCCAATACCTATAGTAGGGGTAGCTACGGGAGGTTCCTACACAGCAAAATACTCTGCTGAAGCAGAGTCCATGGGCATACCAATGTATCTCTCACCGGAAAGAGCAGCTAAAGCTGTTAAAGCCTTAGTAGACTACGGTAACTGGCTAAAAACCGTTGGGACATTTAATGAATACATAGAAAGCTTTAGGAAAAGCCGTCATGAGCTAAACTGAGATCGCGTGATCAAGACGTCCTATTCTCCGGTAGCAGGCACGCAGGGTCATTCGGCGGACAAGGTAGCGGGGAATTGCTGAATTGACCTATCGTTACCACGTACTGAGTTACGAGAGGTATGTTCCCGAGCTGGCTGTAGTAGGGGCTCAGACCGACCACGGTAATCTTTGTCACCCTAACAGGGGTTTCCTGAGGTGCCCCGATCCTCCTCCACTTAAGGAGGAGTTGCGCGGCGGAGGCGTGGAAAGTTGTATCAGCATATTCTATGAAGTTACATAAGAACAAGAAGAGCTTAGCGGTCGCACCACCAGACAACGACCCCAACAAAGCAATTACTAAGTTCTTGAAAACGCTGAACATCACCGACGCCAAGGACTCAGCGTAGTAAGGAGAATTATTGATGCGGGAAATATCTATGATTGCCGCGCCTAGGGGTATCTGATCGTGTGTGACATCCTCTACTAATCCTTCACTTAAATCGAGAGCGCTCGTCACGTTATATAGTAGTGCGTAAATATTGCCGACGTAGTTGTAGGTTCCCCAAACCAGGTTTCCTGACGAGTCGTAGTATTCAACGCTCCAGTATTCTGTGACTACCTGCATGACTTCCTCGTAATACGGGGTGAGAACGGGAACAGGGATCGCTACCCAGTAATCTTGATTATAACTCCTTACGACCCACTTAAAGAAGAGCGCGTCGTATCTATACTGCATTAAGGCAGGCACTATCAACGCGGCATGACGTATTCCCTGCTGCCAATCATAGCTCGAGAAAACCACGCCATTTACGTTCTGTGTCAGGTAGTATGAGGCGCTGCCGAACACCAACACCCCCATGAAAGCAAATCCGCGTTTCACGTAACCTGCTTCAGCGACTCCGTACAATAGGGAGAGTTCCAAGGGCGGTAGGTTTTGGTTTGCGGAGATCATCGTTATTACGTAGGGTTTGTAGAACCAGAAGAATGTTCCCGGTGCTATGGTGTGGTTCCACTGAACGCTGTATGTTGATGACGGGTTTAGGCACGTGCTTAGTATTGTGTTGAAGTTCTCGAAGTATTTCTCTCTAGCGCACCACCCTATGAAAAAACTGCTTAAGTAATCTCTTACTTCTTCTGGAGTCGTGAATTCTGTTTTTCTGAATAGGTATGCTGACGCGTAGAGTCTTATGAAGTTTTGCCAAGCCTCGTTCTCCAGCCACACCTCGTCGACTCCGGGGGTCAGGACCCTGACTCTATTCCTGAAGAACTCAGGCGGGGATTGAGGGAATTGTAGGTAATTCTCGACATAGATAATGTCCTGCGCGCTCAAATCGATTACCCGCTCCCGGTTCTCAATACCTAATTCCTCCATTAGCTTCTCTATTGTCGAGCCCGCGTCGATCCTGACGAGGAACTCACGTAGTTTCTCTATGGAGGGAATTATTATCGTAGGTCCCTCCCTCACTATCGCTAGCGGGTCTTGGAATGCTTTCTCAAGCGCTATATAATAATCAAGACTCTGACTAAAGTAGTACTCTACTGAGGTGAACGCTTCACTAATAACGTACTCGCTCCCCTCCTCATCTACTAACCAGAGCGCTAGCGTGAGCGTTGGTAAGCGAATACCGCCGACGTCTTTCTTACTAAGTAACTTGATTATCTCCTTACCACTCACACCCTCCCTAACGTCAACCCCTAAAAACGAATACAGTGCTCTCATACCCTCCTCTTCTCTCCTGGAGCCCTCATTAAAGACTACGGTAATCCTCCCAGCCTTACTCAGGTCCTTAATAGGTATTACATGCGTTTCCCCACCAAAGGAAACTATGAGTTCTCCGGTCACTTTCTTTCCGTTGAGGGTGAGTTCCCCGCTCTCGAAAACTATGGTCACGCAACCCTTACTACTGCCTCCGGCACTCACGATCATCGGTCCAACACTTACGGGACTCTCTCGAGGAAGTAGCAGAATAACGGAAGCTATAGAAACAACAATAAGTATAAAAACAAGTAATGCAAAATACTTCTTCACGACCACCACCAACATATAAGAAAAGTCTCATACCTTATAAAATTAACCAGAACATACAAAAGTAGAATAGCGTGAAGAATAAAATCAACGATATGCTTAAGTAATCCCCACCCTATCTTATGTTGGGGATAGATATCGGTGTTTCAGCGTCGTGATAGAGAGTTTTTGAGAGCACTTCTCGAGAGTGAGGGTGTCTGGCACTGTTTTCACGAGTTTCCTGAACATACTGCGACTGTGGAGGCCGCGGCTAAGCAGTTAGGCGCTGGCCCGGAGAGGATAATTAAGACTTTGGTAGTGATTAGCGAGGGCGGTGAACCATTAATAGCAATTATTCCCGGTAATAAGAAACTTGACTTAAGTAAGCTCTCTGCCGTGATTGGTGGTAGGGTGCGGATGGCTAAAGCTAGGGAAGTGGAGAAGATCACTGGGTATCCCGTGGGTGCTTTACCGCCGGTCGGGCACGGGCTAATGACGTACGTGGATAAGGATGTCCTGAAACATGAAAGAGTGGTGGGCGGGGGTGGTAGCACGCATACCTTACTAGAGTTGAGAACAGAGGATCTGGTTAAGCTTACTAAAGCTATAGTTAGCAATATTACCGAGTGAGTTATTAGGTCTTGGGGTGTGGTCGCTTGGGCGGGATTTTCGGCGTGGTATGTGTTTCTCAAGTGCCTGCCGGAGTGATTAAGGAGGGGCTGAGGAGGTTGACGTACAGAGGTTATGACGGGACGGGGCTTGCTTACCTAGATAAAGCGGGTGAGATAATAATACGTAAATCCCCTAAACCACTCAACGAGGCATCTAAAGATATTGACTTAGATAACGTCCCGGCAAGCATAGCGTTAGGGCATGTGAGGTACGCTAGTAGGGGTAGGCCCGTTTACGAGAATACTCACCCATTAACTGATTGCGAGAATAGGATAGCTGTTGTGGGTGACGGAATCATAGAGAACTTTGAGGAGTTTAGAGAGGAGCTGGAGAGGAAAGGTCACATATTTGTTTCTAGGACAGATACGGAAGTCTTCGCACACTTAGTAGAAGACTTTGTGAGAGAAGGTAGTAATCTCTTGGAAGCGATTGCCAGGGCTGTGAGAGAGCTGAGGGGTATTTACTCAATAGCTTTGCTGGTTAAGGGTATCAACAAGATCTACGTGGTTAATAATGAGCAGTCTATAGTGCTTGGTAAGGGGGGTGAGTGTTATTATGTCTCAAGCGATATGCAGAGTCTCTACGGTCTTTCCGAGGACGCCCTCGTGTTAGGGGATGCCACCTTAGCTGAGGTAGGGGTTGAGGGAGTGAGGGTTTTTGACGTGAGAACGTTAAGTGAGGTTAAGGAATTCGTGCAGAAGAGGATTAAGTACTCTCCCGGAACCTTCGAGAGGGCCGGGTACCCACACTACATGCTGAAAGAGATTTACGAGATCCCGGAAGCTTTAGCGAGGACCACGTACACTCTGATGGATAAGTATCTCAGACTAGCCTCAATGATAATTTACGGAGCTAAAAACGTTTACGTGATAGGCACTGGAACAAGTTTTCACGCCGGTCTAGTATCTGCCTACTATTTCAACGAGTTCTCAGACATGCCCGTCAGCGTGATAAGCGCTGCTGAGTTCCCGTACTACGCTTTAGATAACGTGTCCACGGGAACCGTCATCGTAGCCATAAGCCAGAGTGGTGAGACAAGCGACGTTATCAAGAGTGTTAGGCTAGCTAAGCAGAGAGGAGCTGTTGTGGTGGGGATTACTAACGTGGTTGGCTCAAGACTCTCGCTAGAGTCTAACGTGTACCTACCCATCGGTGCAGGTCCTGAAATAGCTGTACCAGCGACGAAGACATTCACCTCAACTCTAGCTACTTTAGCAATACTCGCCACATACACTGGACTCCACACAGGCTTAGCTGAGAAGAAAGACTTAGATAATCTATATGATAAGCTGAGAAACTTCGCTAAAGACTTATCTATTGAGTTACCCGTAATTGATGACAACGTTTCCGTGATCGCGGATAAGCTAGTAGGTTGGGAGAGTCTCTACGTATCTAGTAGCGGCATAAACTACCCCATAGCTCTTGAAGGAGCACTCAAGCTTAAAGAGACAGCCTTAGTGCATGCTGAGGGACTACAGCTCGGGGAGGTCAGACACGGGCCCATGGTTTTACTTAGGGGAGGCTACCCACTAATACTCATAAAACCTGTCGAGGATGCAGCGCTAGACCTCTACAATAAGGTAGCTAAAGAAGCCTTATCTAAGGAAGCTAAGGTAATCACAGTAGCGTCTGACGAGAAAGGTTTTGGAGACTTAATAAAGGTGCCACGCACCAACAAAATAATATCGCCTATCGCGACCGCGGTAGCCCTCCAACTATTGTCTTACAGGCTAGGAAGCAAGCTCGGAAGACCTATAGACACGCCCCCAGGACTCGTTAAAGCTCTGACAACCTAAATTAATTAAGACATTATCCAACTCTTAAAGAGATTAGGGAGAGACAGACACACCTAAGCAGAAGACTGTTAAATTATAAAAGAACTCCCCACCTATCCTTAATGACTGACTTACTTCAGGACGGGTAAACCTTGGTGCTCCAGCCCATAATAAAAAGTTCTCGGGTATGCTGGGAGGTTAGAGGAGTAGGTATGACCACAGTAAGGATATGATTATCTGCGGCGTTGTTGTTAAGAAAGCTATTTTTAGCCAGTAAGACCAATCCAAGTGTATCCTGGCTCTATCACATATGCCGAGAGTTACTATGTTAGCTGTAGAACCTATTGGTGTGTAATTACCACCTAAGGTACCCCCGTAAAGGAGTGTCCAGAACACAGACCTAGAATTTGTGAGACCACTCACTATCTTAGCTACTGGAGTCATCGCTACTATGACGGATAGGTTGTCGAGTACGGAGCTAAGTATCGTTGCTAAAAGTAAGAAGATCGTGTTTAGGAAGCCGTAATTTATGCTAGAACCACTAGCAACTACTGAGAGGCTTAGGTAAGCGATCTTAGACGCCGCACCACTCCAAAGCAGTGAATGACCTAACATAAATAACGCTATGAAGAATAGTATGGAGGGCCACTCAACACCTCTAGTTATGAAGATCTCTAGTTCTTCCGCTCTCACGTGAGTTAACGATAGAACTATGAATATGTAAGGTGTGAAAGAGAGTAGCGAGTGAGGGTCTACATAGGAGCCTCCTATCAGCGTTATTAGTTCGGAGAGGGGACCGTTTAAAGCTATCACTATTAAGAAACCGATGAGCAGAATGATACCGAATTTAATAACCCTACGTTCTTGTAAGGTTAGGTCAGCGTATAGCTTGGTTCTCATAGTCTCTATATCCTCTCTACGTAATTTTGAAGAAAGTTGCTTCAGGTAATTCCTGAGTAGAGGGTAGGTGATTGAGACCATAGCTAGTAGGGTAATAAACGAGAGAGGGAGTGCTTTACGGAGGAATTCGCTAACGGTTAATTGTGCTTCGTAAGATACGTATATGCCTATAGGGTTACCCACTGGTAATGCCATACTTCCAGTGTTGGTGGCGAGGACGGCAAGTATTATTAAGGGTCTCACATCATACCTAGTTATTTTCCTTATGTCGAGAATCAACATTATCACGTAGACTATGCTAGTCACTTCATCGACTGCTAGAGCTAAAAACCAAGCAAAGAGAGATAAGAGTATTATTAGGAGGTAGGGCGAGCCAGCACTCAAACCCAGGATCTTAATCGCTATATGCTCAAATACCCTTAACTTACGTAGTATGTAAGCGAAGGTCATGCTACCTACTAAGAAGAGAATAAGCCTCCACTCAACACCCGATATTAATTCCTGCGGTGGGACGACGCCAGCGAAAACCAGTAAAGCGATTGAGAGGAATGCCGCGGGGTACCTTAACTTCGTAGAGATTACGGTGAGACCCACAACTAACAAGAAGAGACTGAGTGATAAGACTTGATGATAGGTGTTTGAGTAATTCAGCATTTCCTCACACGTGGTTAAAGCGTAGTTACCTCGTATACTGCACCAAAACTTAATTACTTCGTTCCCTAACGTCGTGCGCGGTACTGTGAACAAGCTCGTGAATAAGTATGAGGCAAGGAATAATGTGATAGCTAGTAGAAACACCTTCAAAATAAGCTTCATTTATTGAAACACCTTACTACTTAATCTTTACTTAGCTGGCGGCCATCTCCTATCAAAGTAAATGTTCTTAGATGTGGCTGAGAGAGGTATTCCGAAAACGTAATCAGCTTTAATCAAGCCTAGTTCCTGTGCCGCCACCCCGGCAGTGAACATTACTCTATTATCTACGTTATGGAGTGACGCGGTCTTGACGGCGGATCCTACCGCTATACCTAAGTTCACCAGGGAACATACTACGCTAACGTCGATCCCCCAGCTTCCAGGTTTCTTAAGTCCTAAGTCTACGATCTTACCGCCTATTAAGACCACCGCAATACTGTTTCTCACATTCTGCGCGTCTCTGAGGAAAAAGTCCCCGAATTCTTTTGAAAGCTCCTCCATCTTACTAGCCAGTAACTCTAGCTCCTCCCTAGTATTAAGGATCTTAACTTCAATATTGTCTATACCCCTAGCTTTAGGGGCCGTCTTAGCGGAAAGCGCCATCATCTTAGCGACTTCAAGAACCCCCTCCCTCAAAGACTCCTCAAACTCAATCATCACAAGACACCAATATTTAAGAAAGACTTAAAAAATTTAAAAGCTTGATCAACTAATATTCACACATCCATACATATCATGATGCCTTGGTTCAGCCTATTGAGTCGTTAATAAGCTCCTAATAATCCTTCTTGTTGGAAGTAGTGATTCGGTACCATGATTGAGGGTAGGTTATATAAGCTACTCGGTGACGGAGAGTCAGTCACGTGTTTAGTGTGTGAGAGGAAATGTTCTCTGAAGAAAGGTATGAGAGGTCTTTGCGGGAATTACATCAACTTAAACAGTAAGCTTTACTCGATAGGTTATGGGAAATTAAGCGCTGTTGAGAGCAGACCGATAGAGATAAAACCTCTCTTTCATTACTGGCCTAACAGTACAGCCTTAACGTTCTCCGGTTTCGGCTGCAATTTTTACTGTCCTTGGTGCCAGAACTACTTCCTGAGTTTCAGACACCCTGGTGATGAGCCCTTGATAGAGCCCGCGTACTTAGTTAGATTAGCTAAGTCTTTAGGTGATGAAGGTCTTTCAGCGAGTTTCAACGAACCAACGATTAACTACGAGTACTTGATAGATGTAGCTACGTTAGCTAAGCGTGAGGGTCTTTACCTAACGATAGTGACTAACGGGTATCAAAGCATAGAAGCGTTGAAAGAGCTTGTGATGACCGGGTTTGATGGATGGAGTATAGACATTAAAGGGTGTCCTAGTATGAGTAGAGCGTTACCTAACATTGATCATAATAAAGTCTTCAGGAACGCGAAATTAGTTATTGACGCTGGAGGACATGTAGAGATGGTTTACCTAGTAGTCACTAAAACTAATGATAGCGATGAGTGCGTGGATTGGATCCTAAACAAACACGTGAATGAGTTAGGACCTGAAGTCCCCCTACACATAAACAGGTACTACCCAGCACATAAGTGGAGGGAGGAGAGCACTCACCTGAAGAAACTACTAGAGATACATGATAAAGCTAGGGAGAAGGGAATAGAATACGTCTACGTAGGTAACGTAGGAATCCCGGAACTTGAGTCAACTAAATGCCCTAGATGTGGTAAGACTCTCATAACACGCTACAACTACAGAGTGATTGAATTCAACTTATTAAGAGAAGGAGATAACTATAAATGTCCTAGATGCAATAACAAAATACCTATCAGGGGCGTCTACGTGAAAGATAAGTAGAGGCAGTGAATTAGGTGATGGGCATTGAGAGTGGTGGTTTTAGATAAGGGATTTTCTTTCGGACCTTCCCCGGATAGTAGTGAGTTGAGCGAGTTAAGTAGGGAATACACTCACGTGGTAGTCTTAACATTCCCTCACGAGGTTAAGTATGATGTGAGTTTACTAAGGAACTCCGGTGTTGAGGTGTTGGAGATCCCGGTTCCTGATTTTAGGTCCCCGCCACTACTTGACTTAGTGTTTATAGTTGAGTGGGTACTAGATAAGGTAAACTCTGGTGGCAGGGTGTATGTCCACTGTGCTAGGGGGTACGGGAGGTCGGCAACAGTAGCTGCCGCATACCTTATCCGCAAGTACGGGAAGAGCTGGGTTGAGTCCGTGGATCGGGTAAGAAAGCTCAGAGAAGGGTCTTTAGAATCTATAGAGCAGCTCTCCGTGTTGAAGGCTTACGAGATTATGTTGAGGTACTTAAACCCTACCGAGTTCTCAGGCTTATTTAAGTGTCTAGATAAGCAGACCAGGGATCACGTATCTAAGATACTGCAAATAGGTCTCAAAAACTCAGAAGTCTTATCATCGCTTACCAAAACCCCTCAAGATCTTCTCATCAGAGAACTCCTCAACAGTCTCAATCAGTACATCAGCTTACTCGACAAGGGATGTACCCTCACGAATTCCTCGGCAAGGAATGAAGCATATCAGCCTGTAAGCAATAACCTAGCTGACGTACTTAAGACGTGTACCGAACTAATTATAGCTACCGATGAATTAAGAAATCAGTGTGTTGAAGACTTAGAGATAAAGGTTAAGGAAGATAATTTAGTGGAGTCTATTCTTTACTGCAGCGCTGGTTTAATGTCTTCGTGTAGCGTGATTAAGAGGCGTGTGGAAGGAGTATTCGCTAAGATGTGTAAGATACTTAACTGCAATGTCAGGACTGTGGCGTTGGGCTTCCTGAATATTAGAGCGAAGTTTCTCGGGTTACGTCAAGCTTTTCCTCAGTCCTTCAGCTCCGTTGAGGAATGAGTATGCTTTAAAGCCTTTCTCACGTAGTTTTAAGGCTTCTACATAGCTTCTATTCCCTTTATCACAGTAGAGAACCAGTGTTTTATTCCTTAGATCTTCTAAGTTAACGCTCTCGTAATGCAGAGCTCCCGGATAGTGCCACTCAAGATACGAGTCTAAATCACGTAAATCCACGACTACCGCGTCCTCAGGTACGTAATCAATGACCACGCTCTTATCAGGTATCACGTCCTCAAGACTAGAGGTCCGGACTTCAAGGATCTTGAGAGTACTTAAGGTCTTGGTTATCAGGTCTTCAGGAAGCTTCGCAAACTCGTTTCGCAGTTCCTCCACCGTTACTCTGGTCCTGACTCGGGAGGGCGCTATCGAGCAGGGCTCGCTCACCATGGACGATATCTCGTAAGTGCCTACCTTCCTAGCAATATTAACTATTTCCTCTTTATCGAAACCTACTAGAGGTCTTAAGATAGGGAGTTGCAGGCCGGACACTATTTGTGCGGCACTCAAGTTAACTAATGTTTGACTTGATGCTTGACCAATAGACTCACCAGTCACTACCGCGTCATAATTTCCCGTAGCTATTTTAGAAGCTAAGTGATACATCAACGTTTTCAGAACTACTTGCCTAAACTCCCACTTAATATTTGCTTTAATGTGTTCTAGGGCATGAGTTAAGTCGACTAAGTAAAACCTTGGATTATGCCCGTAAAACCAGTTTTTAGTAAGGGTTCTAGCTACTGTGAAGGCTAGGCGGGTCGCGCTAGGAGAACCCATGAAGAAGTGTAGGAAATCGATCATGACTCCTCTCTTAGCTGTGAGCCAAGCAGCTACGGGCGAGTCTATCCCGCCTGAAAAGAGGGAGAGTGCACGGCCTTCAGTACCTATGGGTAGTCCGCCCACACCCTCGGCTAATCTCTTATAAAGATATGTTACGGTGCCTCTGATCTCTAAAATAATCTCGACATCAGGATTTTCGAGATCTACGCCGGCGGAGTACGGCTTTAAGAAAGTACCCAATTCTCTAGCTACATCAAGAGAGGTGAAATCGTGAGTACCGAATCTCTTAACCCTAACAGCAAATTTTTTGTTGGTGACAAGACTTGTTGTCCGCTCACCAACCTTTCTAACAAGGTCTCCTAAATCATTAAAACTTATTAAATCAACCTCACCAACCCTCATCACGCCGAAGACCTTACTTAAATCCTCTAACACGTCTATATCAGATTCTAGGAAGATCTTAGCGTCAACAATCTTGAAACTATAGTTGGTGGAACCGTATTCTCGAAGAACCTCACTCAAATTCTTAATCAAGGCTTTATAAAATCGCGGTCTACTCCGCCGAGACTTAAGCGGGATTTCACCGGAAACAGCTATCAAGTATTTGTAAGGCATCCTTGCTACTCCTAAAGCTTAAGTTAAACACCTAAAACTTCCTTGAGTAGTGCAGCCCTGACGTACATGCCGTTCTGTGCTTGCTCGAAGTACTTGGCTTGAGGAAGCGTGTCAACGTCTGTCGTTATCTCCCATACTCTGGGTAGTGGGTGCATTATTATCGGGATCTTCTTATGCTTCTCTAGTAAACTCCTCGTGATGATGTAGGAACCCTTAAGTCTCTCATATTCTTGCGGGTCCTCAAACCTCTCCTTCTGTAGCCTAGTAACGTAGAGTACGTCTAGCTTCTCAACCACTTCCTCAACGTTCTCGACTAAGTAGTAGTTAAGCTTACCCTCAATCTTCCTGATTACCTCCTCCTTCACTTGAAGCTGTTTCGGCGCTATATAGTAAACCGTTATGTCGTTGAATCTCGTGAGCATGTACGAGAGTGAGGGTATCGTTCTGCCATACTTCAAGTCCCCCATTACGCCGACCGCGAGACCATCCACCTTAC
>DAIRVF010000005.1:0-23009 GCA_036802965.1 Zestosphaera sp. | reverse complement strand
GTGGGGCGACGCTTGATCTCGCGTTCTTCATCAACTCCCAGAATCTTTATTGACTCAATCCAGATATCAACGTTTTTATTACTAACTAGTTTAATCAAGCTTAATCAACTCGGTCCTTAAGATTCTAAACGAATAGTAGGTTTTCAGGTATTTCGTGTCTCGTCGCTATTTCCTTAAAGAATAACGCACTAGGTCTTAGATACCTCTTCTTAGTCGAGAAGTCTACCTTAACTAAGCCGAATCTCATGTTGAAGCCCATGGCCCACTCATAATTGTCTATTAAAGCCCAGTGTAGGTAGCCTCTAATATCAATTCCTTTCTCTAAAGCTCTCAAGACGCTTAAGAGATGTGTTAAGATGTAGGAAGACCTGTGTTTGTCCGCGGAGTCCGCTATACCGTTCTCAGTCACTATTATCGGGAGCTTATGTCTCTCATAAACTTCGAGCAATACCTTCTCCAGTCCCTCAGGGTATATCTCCCAACCAAAGTCGCTACAGGGTCTACCGACCTTACTCAATCCCTCGGGGGTGCAGAGAAACCCGTAACCCGGAACATACCTCCACCCAGTCATCAACTTCTTATCTGAAGTGATGACCATCCTCGTGTAGTAGTTCACGCCTATCCAGTCAAGCTTGTTCTTTAATGAGTCTGATGACACTAGCATAGATGATCCCCGTGTGATTGAGTCTACGAATAAGTGATTGTACATCAGTGACGCGTTGAATGCCGCGGAGACATCGTCCGGATTCTCAGGGTTCAGAGGCTCGAAACACATGAAGTTATGTATTATGCCAACAGGTTTCTTAGTGACTTCCTTTAACGCGTCATAAGCTCTTGCGTGAGCTATTATTTGATTTCTTAAAGCGACCATAGCGTACTCCAGACTAGCGAGTCCTGGGGGAAAGCCGGACCTAATGTTCAAGTAGCCTGCGGTAGCTACTACGTTGGGTTCGTTGAGCGTACTCCACATATCTACTAGATCGGAAAATTCGTGCGCTACTAGGTAAGCAAATTTCGTGAACTCTATAATAGAATCCTCGCTTAACCAACCCGAAGGTGCTGAAGTGATTCCGCGGAACCTCAACTCTATTGGGTTGTGAATCCAGGACGGGAGCGTGAAGTGGTTTAAGTTAAGTATTAGCTTCTTTCCTCTATTAACCCAGTCTTTGAACAAGTGCCTGTAGGTCTCTATAGCTTTCTTATTAGCTAATTCTCGAAGCACGTTTAAAGAGTTCTCACTAACTTCAACGCGAGTTATAACCCCCTCTTCATCTCTTTCTACAGTGACTGGCACTTGCTTAGTGGACCTAGGAAATATTCTACTCCACTCTATACCTAGCCTTAACGTGTTAGAACCTAAGTTCTCAGCTATTTCATGGTCTGTCTTATAAAGCGTTAGATAGCCGGGACCCTCCTCAGGTAGGTGACCGCTAACGACGCCTGAGGCAATATTGTTGGAATCGTGAACCCATATCCACCAGTCAGTGTTAGGGTCTGTTTGATCAGGAAAACCCATCTCGAACTGAAAACCGGACTCACTAAAACCGAGTAAGAAGCCCGGCGGAAACTTCATCATAGTTAATGACCTCAATATATATCAACGAGTAAAGATAAAAAACTTAAACTGAAAGGATTTCCTGTTCTTCAGGACGGCGATTTGCTGAAAACCCAGCTTTCTAAGATGTGGAAGGGCCTAAGACGTCTCTTATGTCAAACTTTATCGTACCATAGCCTCTAACCACGACAACAAGGGTTATCTTATGTTCTCCTGACCCAAGCGTTACCCCTCTTACCCTTATTGTCGCGGTCGTGTTTAGCGTGAAGTTAACGGGGTTTGACTCTGATATGTCTTTATTCGAGACGCTAGTGGCTCCAGCAATTAACGTAATACTTTCTAGGGGTACTTGTGTGTCATCAACGTATATTTCCAGAGGCCTGACGAGCTCAGCGTCTGCGAGAACATTCCTTAGCGAGAACTCAAAACCGTTCTCAACGTTCTTTAGACTCCCTTTAACATAGAGCCTCCTGAGAATGAATGCAGGCACGCTCATTAAACACACCTCACAGGTTTAAAGTCCCCGTACATGAATATCTCAAGAAAATTAATAAATTTCCGCAGAACGAGTTAGTAGCATTTCCTCATATTTCATGCCAGTATTTTGTTATGGCTGACCTCCTCCCCGCCCTGAACAGCGAGGCTTTCAGTTGTAACAGAGACTGAGTCACCGCGATGAGGGGCTAGGGTTTGAGGAGATTCTTGAGAAATAGATAATGGGAAACCTAAAAGAACTACCACTTTCTGAGAAATGATTTAATAACTCTGTAGTAGAGAATGTTGCGGGGGATCCTTACGCCTTTACTGGACGTTAGGTGTAGGGATATAGCTAGGATACTTGTGGAAGGTCCTAGAACGCGGAAAGAGATAGGTGTTAAGTTACGTGAGAAGTATCCTAGGCTCAGAGCGCGTGGTGCTTGGGTAAAGTACGTGTTACTTACATGGAATCCGCTAGTGGTAAAGGTAGGGGATGATGTTTGGGGCTTAAGCGATTTAGGTAAGGCCTTAACCAAATTACCAGGGGAATTAGGGGCTCCTCTAACAACTGAGGAGAAAGCTTTCATGTTAGGTCTGATGATGCTTGATGAAGAACAAAGAAGAATCATTAGTGAATTGGTGATAGCGGGTAAATCTACACATGAGAGTAAGTGGCTCGTCAATTTAACTAAGAGAGCCTTAATTAATATGGGTCTATTACGTTAACTACGAAATTCAAAATAATTATTTTATTAAACACATGCTTACGACAACATCGCCACGAACATATTATAAAATGAATGAAATGATTTCTTTTAAAGTTAAGAGCCTCTTCACGACAACGAGTGCGAGACTTGCGTATGATCGAGTTTAAAAACTGGAAATTCACTATGACTCGTTAGTCTATCTGAGAACATGTGAAGCAGTATAAAAAGCTTTATAAATGTTTCCTCAAATATACTATATGAGGTGTCTCCCTAGTGAGAGCTAAGGAGGCTCTGGGTCTAATAGTAACGATCCTAAGCCTCTTAATATTTGCTTACGAGATTCTCTACGTCGGCTTAACGACTGGGAAGATGGGAGTTAAGGGTGATGTGACTACCGATGCCGTATTGATTTCCGCAGGCTTCTTACTGATTATTTTAGGCCCTGCATTATGGCTCGGTGAAGTGCCTACAAACATTAAGAAATTAGTTGAGGCTAAGACAGGGAGAAAGCTGAGTTAGGGTGTTCGTCATGGATGCGGTACCGGTAATACTCATTCTGGTAATAGCTCTCGTAGTGTATGGCTTAGCTTACGTATTCTACGGGAAGAAAGTACTTGAGAGAAAGGTTGTGAGAGCAAGCCCGGATAGAGTGACTCCTGCTTACGAGAGATTTGATGGAATTGATTATGTGCCAGCTAATAAATACGTGCTTTACGGACATCACTTCGCATCAATAGCTGGGGCAGGCCCTATAACGGGCCCTGCATTAGCAATGGTTTGGGGGTGGGGTCTACCACTCCTATGGGTTCTCTTCGGTAACGTGTTCATAGGTGCTGTTCACGACTACCTATCTATAATGGCTAGCGTAAGGCATGGTGGAGTGTCTATAATGAGCATAAGTGAGAACGTGATGGGCAGGAAGGCTAAGTACATATTCCTTGCGTACGTCTGGTTTGCTCTAGTACTGGTTTTAGCAGCGTTCTTCAGCGTGGCTTCCTCAACATTTGTTAGTACTCCTACCGCGGCAACAATATCCGTCTTATTCATGCCTATAGCGCTACTCTTCGGATTGCTGGTCTATAGGACCGGGGTAAGTGTTAAGACGGGAACTGTGATTGCGTTAGTACTTTTGGTATTGGCGTTCTTCTACTCATTGAACGTTCCTCTCTACCTGACTTATGAGGCTTGGGTGGTGGTCCTTTCACTCTACTCTATAGTGGCGGCAGCTCTGCCTGTCTGGTACCTCCTGCAGCCTAGAGACTACATAAACGCGTACTTGCTGTGGACATTTGTAGCTCTAGCTGTTATAGGTGCGCTCATAGCATTCAATTATGGACTCACAGGCCCTATATACACAAGTTTTGTAGGTCCAGGCACCCTAATAGGAGCATTAGCAGGTACCACAACAGGTAAGGCACAAATAGCTTACTTCTGGCCAACGGTTCCATTAGTCATAGCGTGCGGCGCTCTCTCAGGTTTCCATTCAGTAGTTGGTTCCGGAACTACTTCTAAGCAGTTATCTAGTGAGTTAGACGCGTTGTTAGTTGGTTACGGAGGCATGTTAACTGAAGGTGCGGTCTCCTCACTCGCTGTGATCACGCCTATCGCACTTGCCTGGAACTTCGCGGCACTAGCTTCCGCTACAGGCCTTCCAGTATCTGAGACACTCCTGAAAGTAGGCATAAACACTACGGCAACCCCGATCATCATAGGTCTTGGAGGAGTGGATAGGTTTACTGTTGGTTATGGTTTAGAGCAGGCAGTAGCCTGGTCAAGAGTTCTAGGTCCCGGAGTATTCGAGAGTACTTTCCTAACTTTTAAGACGTTCGCTGCTTGGGCCCTCTCAGCATTCGTGTTGACTACTCTAGACACTGCTAATAGGTTGGCTAGATTTGCCTGGAGAGAATTATTTGACTGGCTTAAACCCAGGAGTGAGTTAGCCTATAAATCGATAACGAATAGGTGGGTTGCTTCGGCTATAGCAGTAGTTCTGGGCGCTATCATGGCTTATCCCAAGATAGAGGTTTACATACCAGAGCTCAACCGAACAACAATAGTCTACGCGTACTCAATTGTTTGGCCCGCATTCGCGGGCACTAACCAGTTACTAGCCGCTCTAGCCTTGCTTACCGCCGCGTTGTGGGCTTACGCGATACAGAAAGTTAGGGGAGGTACTTCGCTGCTAATAATGATTCCGGCGCTCTTCTTATGGGTAACAGTCACTGTAGCTCTTATATGGTGGCTCTACGCAGTAGTCCCCGGACTACCACTACTCTATCAAGTCGGTGCAGGAACGATAGTAAGTATATCAGTGGTACTTGATTTCCTGTTAATAGGACTCTTCATCACCGGACTCAAGAGAGCTAAATCGTAAATCAATCTCACTACATTTTTTATTTAAATTAGAACTCTCGCTTCAAAAGGCTGGGTAAGGATTGGGAGACGCTTAACGTCCTCACGCTCATTTATTAAGTAAATTACTTAAGTAGATTTATGGGGTAGAGGGTGTTTAAGGCGTTTAAGAAGATTTTAAGAGAGTTCGTAAACTTCGTTAAAGGAGTTAATCAAGCCATAGTTGAGGATAGTGTTAGTGCTCTTGAGTTGGAGCATAACGAGCTTGAAGCAGCTTTCCTAACTATTGTTTTAGGTCCTCTGGTAGGGGTTACCACGCTCTCCCCCGTCCTCAGCTTAGAGTTACTTGAAGCACTCAGGAACGAGATTAAGATCCTTGAGAGCAGGGCTGTGAGAGGGGAGGATGTATTAGCAGATTTAATGGCTTCCTTAGGTGGTGAGTGGTGAGTTATTTAGTTGAATTGCTGAAACCTATTGAGGGAAACCCTCACGTAATCATGGTTTTAGGGAAGGGTGGTGTGGGGAAGACCTCCACGTCCATACTAATATCTAGCGAGTTAAGAAGTTTAGGGAAGACTCTCTTAGTAAGTTTTGATCCAGCTAAACACATACTTAAATATCTAAGCATAAGTAAGCCGGCTGACGTGCTTGAGGTGAGTGATAATTTCTTCGTGAGTCAGTTAGATATTGAGGTATCTGCTAGGGAGCTAACTTCCAGATACTCAGGCTTGATCAGCGATTTATTTCCGTCGCTCTCAGTTCTTAACTTAGAAGACATTACTAAAGCTCTTAAATACGCTCCAGGAGTTGAGGAGGAGGTATTCCTTAACTGGTTGAGCGATGCTTACGAGAGCAAGAACTTTAGGTTCATAGTTATAGACACGCCACCTACGGGTATTTCTTTAAGGACTTTGACGTTACCGAAACTTTACCTCCTATGGCTCGAGAAATTAATTAATATAAGAGAGAGGATCGTGTCACTCAGGTATGTGATAGCCAAGACTTTAGGCAGTGAAGTCAAGGTTAGTGATCCAGCACTAACGAAGTTGTACAAGATGCGGGAAAGGTACAGTAAAGTCAAAGAAGCTCTAACTAATCCCTCAAGAACCTCCTTCATAGTAGTAACGAACCCTGAGCCTCTCCCCATGTATGAGTTGAGGGAAGTCATTAAATTCCTGGATGAAGAGCTCTCGACATCCCCTAAGTTGTTGGTGATGAATAAGGTCCTCCCGAAAGATATTGCGATTGAGTTAGGTGCTTACGAAGAACAGAAAGCTATTATCGAGGAATTCATGAGTTTACCTGGTAGATCCATTATGATACCCTACGTCAGCAACCCTCCCTCAAAACTAGAGGATATTTTAAGGTTAAGGGACGTGGTGTCAGTGGTTAAGGGTGTGTGATATTGACTATAGAGGTAGCGGCATTCACGGTGCTAATAATCGCGTCATCCGCTTCAGTGATCTGGTACTTCAGAGCCAGGAGAAGGATGCTTAGGTTTATCAAGGAATTCACTGATGAACTTGAGAAGAAGTTAAGACCTAGTGATAAGGAGTATGTCCTCCTAGGATATCTAGTTGGTTATAGAGCTAGGTACAAGCTTGAGGACGGGAGGAACGTGTATGTGCTACTGACTACCGCACCAAGACACTCTCTCTTCTACTACCCGATAGCTAAAGCGTTAGGACGTGAAGATCGTGTAACTATAATGCTGGAGCTCGCTGGACGAAGCGTCTTGAGAGATCTCCACGCGGTTAGGAAGAGCGAGTCTAGATTACTCAAAGTCTTACTAAAGGATCTGGAGAAGCGAGCGGAAAGACTAAGCAGAGCTACCGTGAAGACTAGTAAGGGTGATTACGAGGTCTTTTATGAGGAGCCCAGAGACCTAGACTTAATTAGGAAGATAATAGATTTAAGAACTAAACCCCTACTAAAGCTATCAGCGTATAAGGACCACAACGCCGTCGAAGTAGTTTCTAAGGCTGAACTAGGCTCGGTTAACGAGTTGCTCGAGTCTCTGAAAATACTTGCTAGAAGCTTTAGTAAGAGTGTTACGGCATGACGCTAAATCCTCTATGCGTAGTCGATGCCTGCGCTTAACCCGCAGTGAGTGCATGGCTTCTTAGGGTGGGAAGTAAATGAATCAACGACTTAGTTTTGCTTTTATGGAATTATCTATCTCAATCCCTATCTCCTTAGACCTTCTGAACGAGGTTTCTACTACCTCTATTAAGCCCGCTTTTATTCCCTTATTCTCTAAGATCTTCAGTCCCTGAATCGTGGTGCCTGAGGGTGTCGTCACCTCATCCCTAATTTCTATGGGGTGTGTGCCTAGCTCCCTCAATAATTTTACTGTTCCTTCAATCATGTCTAGAGTTGCTTTGTAAGCTATGTCTCTAGTCATCCCTGAAGAGACAGCTCCTAAGACAAGCCCGTCTATTATTTCAGCCATGAATGCAGGCCCACTACCCACTAGACTCGTCCAAATATCTAGGTATTCTTCAGGAACCCAGTACACACTGCCGAAACACCTAAAAATACTCTCCACAATGGAGTGGTCTTCCGAGTTGTTATTACTGGTTGCTATGGCGGTGGCAGACCTACTTACTAACGTGTTAATATTCGGCATAGCTCTGAAGACTTTAGCTCCCGTTAGAACCTTGTTCAGGGTCTCTAGCCTGACGCCAGCCATCACAGAGACTACTAACTTACCTGACCAAAAATCGACCGGGACTTGATTATAGACGTCTAAGAAATGATAAGGCTTAACACTCACGATCACTAAATCAGAATTACGTACTACGTAAGCGTTATCCCTGCTCACCTTAGCACCAAATCTTAAAGCTCTACTTAAAGTCTCCTCACTCCTACCGCTTGCGTAAACCTCTAAACTAGGCGTGCACGACTTGAGAGCTCTAATAATAGCTGACCCTATCCTGCCAGCACCTAAGACCCCCACACTATGCATGTTCGTCCCTCACCACGTTAACGAAAATCTTAATCCGACATCACATTTATAAGTGTTTCCGGTCGTAATGTCGGAAATCTAAAACAAGATGTGAGACCTTCGACTTAAGAATCTTAAAAAGAGAGTAAGCCGACTGATTCATTTCATCACAAGGTTTAAAAACCCTTTACTGGAATTTATAATGTAAGGTGTACTGTAATGTCAAAGCGTTTACTTAAACTTAAAAAAGCTATTTCTAAAACTACGGGTCTTGTGATAGGTCTTATAATAGTGATTGCCGTTGTGGCCGGCGTCTTGATATACTTAACTAGTCAGCCACCACTCACAACCACTTCACCGACCACGACTACTAAGCCGACTATAGAGAAAGTTAAGATAGGTATTATAGAGCCTTTAACAGGACGTTACGCGGTCTTCGGTCAGGAAGCGGTTGACGCTGCCAGACTTTTAGTCGATATAATAAATAACGAGTTAGGCGGTGTTAACTCTTTAGGTGGTGCTAAGCTGGTGTTATACGTTGAGGACGCGGGAACAAGCCCTGACTCAGCAGCTTTAGCTGCTGAGAGACTCATCTCTAATTACAGACCTCACATCATATTAGGAGCTTACATAAGTAGGCTTACGGCCGCGGTAGCTGAGGTAACTGAGAGGGAGAAGATACCTTTAGTTATGGACGCCTTAGTAGACTGGCTAACTGAGAGAGGCTGGAACTACGTCTTTAGGTTAGCTCCTAGAGCAAGCACTCACGGTAAGGCCGCTGTAGACTTCGTCCTAGAGATGGCTCAGAAAACTAACGTGACGATACGTACTGTGGTAGTGCTTCACGAAGACTCTATATTCGGTACCACCGTAGCTAACGGTGTGAGATCACAACTAATAGCTAAGAGAGTAATACCTAACGAGACCATAACCTACGCGTACACCATAACAGATTTCGGTCCGATAATATCTAGGATTAGGGACCTAAACCCGGACGTGATATTCAGCGTTCCATACTTCAGCGACGGGATACTCTTCGCTAAAGCCCTACAAGCTTCAGGAATTAAAGTCAAGTTCATAGCCGGTGCTGGCGGATGTGGTTATACGGATCCAGACTCCATAAGAGAGGCTGGTGAAGCCGTAGAATACTTCACTAACACGTACAGCTACAACCCGGCCCGCCAGACTGAGTGGAATAGACGTATCGTCCAAGCATTCCAGCAAAAATATGGTAAGCTACCTACTGAAGCAGCAGGCATAATATTCTACTCACTAATGTTCGTTTACGAGGGACTGGAGAAAGCAGGGCAAATGTTCCCTGAAGACCCGCTAAATCCAGATAATTTAAGAACTGTCTTCCTCTCACTAGATCTAAACGACTCTAATAGTATAGCAGCTCAGCTATACCCGACTGGCAGAGTAAAGCTAGCATCTAACGGCGAGAACCTTTACGGAGGTACTGCAATCCTTCAAGTCATTGGAGGTCAGCCTAGGGTAGTATGGCCTGAAGCTGAGGAGGGTGTAACCCCAGTCTTCCCAAGACCTTAAAACCTTAAATTTTTAAGCTCAAGATAATTCTTCTTATGTGATCAGGTGAAGCTAGAATGTTACCTAGTCTTAATCTATTATTTCAGAGTGTTCTAGACGGGATCTTTCTAGGTTTTCTATACTCTATCATGGCTCTGGGACTCTCGCTAGTATTCGGCGTCATGGGGATAATAAACTTTGCTCACGGGGACTTCATCATGTTAGGTTCCTACCTAGTATGGATACTAGCCAACAGCCTGAGATCAGATCCCTCGTTGATGTCCGTAATTACAGTACCTCTCTTCTTTGTGATTGGTGCGGCTATTTACACAATCATCATAAGACCTGTTTTGGGTAAGGAACCATTAATACAAATAGCAGTTACTGTTGGGGTGGGGTACGTCCTACAAAACCTCGCTTTAATGACGTTTAGGGCAGAGCCTAGGGCTGTCCAGATCTCCTATTTAAACTTTTACGTGGATTTAGGTTTAGTTAGTGTTCACGCGGCTAAACTCGTTTCCGCACTCCTCAGTTTTCTCATAGTGTTAGGGGTTCATTACCTCCTAACTAAGACTTGGGTTGGCTTAGCTATTAGAGCGACTGCCTATGATAGGGAAGTGGCGTCTTTAATGGGTATTAACGTAGGTAAAATATTCTTGTTGGTTTTCGGTCTCGGAATAGCTCTCACAGGTCTTGCAGCATCTCTCTGGATGACTTTCGGGCAAGCCGATCCCTATATAGGTTCTTCCTTCGGTCTGCTGACCTGGGTTATAATAGCGTTAGGAGGTTTAGGCGGGGTTTCAGGCCTTTTGGCGTCAAGCATCATAGTGGGGATTATACAGTCTTTGACGATGACCTTAGTCTCGCCTACGGTTAGTCTAGCAATACCTTACGTGGTCTTCATAGTGGTGTTGTGGTTTAGACCGCAGGGGCTTTTCGGTAAGGGGTGATTTAAGTGAGGTCGAGAGATTCATTCTCTATAATTTTACCGGCTCTCATCGTAGTGGTTGCTGGAGCGACTATACCGTTCTTAGTAGGTTTTAATCAGTACTACATATTGTTAGCTCTTCAATCCGTCATAGTGGCTTCTATAGCTCTCGCGTGGAACATAATTGGTGGTTATGCAGGACAACTAGACTTAGCTTCATTTGCTTACATAGGTCTCGGAGGGATATTAGCGACAATGCTCATGATAGAATATAACATAACGCCGTGGGCCGGCATGTTCTTAGGTGCCGGGATCTCAGCGGCTTTAGCTTTTGTTATAGGATATCCTCTCTTCCGTTTCGGTATAAGAGGGGTGTGGTACGCTTTATCGACTGCCGCGCTGGTGGTGATTCTACATGAAGTCTCTATAATGGTGTTAGGACCTTTCGATTACTATATACCGCTCCTCGAGGGCTGGTACTACCTCAGGTTTAGGACTTGGGAGAATCTTTACTACTTTAGCTTAATAGTATTAGCTTTCGTCATCTCGTTAAACCTCTACATAAGTAGAAGTAAGGTAGGGTACTACTTGAAAGCCATAAGAGAGGATGAGGTAGCTGCCGAGGCCGTAGGCATAGATATAAGGAAGTATAAGTTGATGGCTTTAATGACTTACGCGTCTATCCTAGGCTTCGTCGGATACATATATATAGTCTCGCAAAGAACATTCTCCTACAATACCTTCAGCGGTCCTCAATCAGTCTACATAGCTATAATAGGTATAGTGGGCGGGTTAGGATCCGTGAGCGGGGTGTTTACTGCTGCTATAATACTTAAGATCGTTGAGGAGTATCTGAGGGGTTACTTAGGTGGCGTCTTGCCAGGCCTTCACCTACTCTTATTCGGTGTGTTACTAATAACTGTTGGTATCTTAAGACCTGAAGGACTCTCAACACTTACGGACACTCTAGTTAAGAAGGTTAAGGCTAGAATATGGGGTGGTGTTCGTGAGTGATGCAGTCTTACTCGAGGTGATTAATCTTAGTAAGCACTTCGGGGGTATTATAGCACTTAATAACGTGAGTATGAGGATAACTAAAGGCGAGATTCTGGGTATAATAGGTCCTAACGGAGCAGGTAAGACGACGCTCGTGAATTGCGTGACAGGGATTTACAGGCCTGATAGCGGGAGAGTCATCTTTTTAGGGGAGGACATAACAGGTAAGCAACCCCACTTCATAGCACTAAAGGGTATTGCGAGGACATGGCAGAAGATAAGACCCTTCTATAACATGACAGTAATTGAAGCAGTCACTGCCGGAGCCTTACTGAGAACTAAAGACGTTCTTAAAGCTAGAGAGGAAGCTGCGGAAATCCTTGAGTTCGTAGGTATTCCTAGAAGTAAGTTCGAGGTCCTCGGCAAGAATATTGCTTTGATAGAACATAAGTTAGTGGATCTAGCTAGGGCTATAGCCACCAAACCTAAGCTACTATTCCTAGATGAGGTGGTGGCTGGGTTGAGACCTCATGAAGTCGACGTTATAGCTGACGTGGTTAGAAAGGTTAACAGGGAGATGGGGATAACTCTAGGCGTGATAGAGCATGTTATGAGGTTCGTGATGAACATCAGTGACAGGATAGTGGTATTACATGAGGGTAGGTTGCTAACGCAGGGAAGACCCGCCGAGGTTGCGAAAGACCCTCTGGTAGTGGAAGCTTACTTAGGTACTAAACCTGTTTAGGGTGATGCACGTGAAGAACACACTACTTGAGTTAATAAATGTGGAAGCTGGCTATGGGGTATTCAGAGTTCTTCACGGCGTTAGTCTTAGGGTAGATAAGGGGGAGATTGTAGCTTTAGTAGGTCCTAACGGTGCTGGCAAAACAACAACTTTGAAGAGTATTGTGGGTCTCACAAACCTCTTCAAGGGTGAGATAATGTTTGATGGGACAAGAATTAATGACGTCCCAACATATGATAGGATCAAGAAGGGGTTAGCGCTAGTTCCTGAGGGTAGGGGGATCTTCGCTCCCTTAACAGTGCTTGAGAATCTCTACTTAGGTGCTTACCACGAAGAAGCGAGGCAAAAACTTAATGATTCTCTTGAGATGGTGTTCACTATATTTCCCAAGCTTAAGGAGAGGAGAAATCAAATAGCCGGCACACTCTCTGGAGGGGAGTCGCAGATGCTCGCTATAGGTAGGGCCTTGATGTCGAGACCTAAGATACTGCTATTAGATGAGCCAAGTCTCGGCTTAGCACCTAAGATAGTCTCAGAACTCTTCCATGTATTTAAGGAGTTAAACGAGGGATGGAAAGTTACTTTACTCCTAGTAGAGCAACACGTTAAGAACTCCTTAGAGATCTCTCACAGAGCTTACGTGATGGAGTCAGGCAAGATTGTATTGGAAGGGGAGAGCTCGGCATTAATAAATGATGAGAGATTGCGGAAAGCTTACTTAATAATATAAGTATAACGTGGTCATAAAACTCTCCAATCTTTCCACGAATCTTTATTTCTTGGAATAGTACACGTTGAAGACTTTTAATCTGATAATTGTTATTTTGTGGGTGGTGTGTTGGAGGAACCTCCTACGGGACCCAGAAAACATCAGGTCGTTATTGGCTTGATTATCTTTGTCTTGTGGGTTGCTTTACTACCTCTAGTTAACAGGTCTGATATTAAGGTTTTAGGTATCCCCTTGCTTTGGTTCTACTACATATTGCTATCCGTAGCTACGACTTTAGTGATAACTCTCATGTACTTGCTTGAGAGGTGATGTTATTGAGGGCTGAGGCATTATTGGCTTCCTCCATAGTTTTCTTCGTTATAGCTATGTCAGTGTTTATAGGCGTTCTGGTCTCAAGACTGAAAGTCAGGATTCTTAGAGCAGATACCTACATAGTTGCTGGTAGAACTTTAGGGACTCTTGTCTTCTTCCTGAACTCGGCCGCGGTAATATATAGCGGCTACACATTCCTAGGTACGGCGGGCTACTCCTACAAATACGGTGCCGCAACGATATTTGTCTGGGGTACGTCACTCTTAGGCTATGTTGTGGGGTACTTAGTAGCTCCTCGAGTATGGAGCTTAGCTAAGAAGCATAACTTACTAACGCTATCTGACTTCATTATGTGGAGGTATAATAGTAAGGTATTAATGATCTTAGCCGCGATAATCTCGGTAGTTTTTCAAATACCTTACGTGCAGTTACAGATTCAGGCAGTATCGATAATAATTGATACAACATCCTATGGCTCGCTACCCTCACTACATCTGTCAGTAATCGTTTTTGGTTTAGTGATTCTCTACGTGTTCTTAGGCGGCATGATGTCTATAGCGTTGACTAACGTGTTCCTGGGTGCTTTAATGCTTGTTACAATGTTTGGCGGTAGTTGGGCTATAATCCTTAAGTATTTCGGCGGGTTGCCGGGTCTTTACGAAGCGGTTTCCTCGATCTCGCCAGCCCACCTAACCCTCCCGGGACCCGGCGGCTTAAGACCTGAGACCTGGTTCATATCTTCAGTCATAGGTACTGGGATAGGTTTTTGGTGCTGGTCTCAGAGAGTACAGACGCTCTTCACAGCTAAGGACGTTAAGGTTATTAAGAAGGGCATGGTCCTCAACTCTTGGTATCTGGTTCTAGGATCACTCTGGGTTACTCATATGGGTTTAGTAGCTCTCGCTCTAGGAACGCAACTAAGAGGTAGTGATTACGCCTTCATCACACTCATTAGCGAGGCTTTCGGGCCTGTAATGTTGGGGTTCGTAGCCGCTGGCGGGGCAGCAGCATCCCTCTCCACGGCCGCAGGCCTCCTACTAGATCAGGCAAGCACGATATCCAGAAACCTAGTACAGCAGGTCTTCAGGGACAGGTTAAGTGATAAGGGATTAGTAACCTTGACTAGAGTAGCCGTGGTGGGGTTGGGGATAATCTCAACGATCCTAGCCTACACATCCCCCGCACTCTTAGTTGACTTACTCTTAATGGGTTATGCTGGCGTGACTCAGCTACTCCCAGGTCTCTTCATAGGTATTTTCTGGAGAGACCTCCAGAAATACGAGGTTTTAAGCGGCCTACTAGTAGGGGAGCTGACGGTGCTCGTAATGAATACTTACTGGGGTCTAGAACCATTCAGTATACACCTCATAATATGGGGTCTTACAACAAACCTAGCAACTGTCTTAATCACCTACGTAGCAAGGAAAGCGCTAGGAAGTAGAACAGCCAAGACTTATTAATCTGTAATCGACTAATGTTATGGAGGCGTTAGTAAAAATGCCTGTAATCAGGCGTAGTAGAAGGTTCCCCATAAGAGTAGCTGACATCATGAGTACGCCACCAATAACCGCTAAAGACGATACCCCAGTTGAGGAGATTGCTAAAATCATGAACGAGAATAACATAGGTAGCGTAATGATAGTGGATTCAGGAGGTATTCTAACAGGAATAATAACTGAGAGAGACCTCATATACGCTATAGCTAACGGGAAGATAGGTAAGAATCTGCCGGCCTACATGATAATGACTGAAAACCCCGTAACCATAGAGCCCGGCGCTCCGATAGATGAAGCACTGCAGAAAATGCGCGAGAATAACATAAGGCACCTACCAGTAGTTAATTCAGAGAAGAGACCCGTAGGCATGGTGTCTCTAAGAGATGTTATCGACGCTGTATTAGCGTTTATCAAGGTCTTCACGTAATTTGCTAGCTAATTAAAAACCAGAATACTTTACTAGCTAGTTGAGGTAGTAGTACTTGATTGAAGACTTTAGTGATTTACAGACTTACTTAAGCATGGTAGGTAGTAAGTTGAGGTACGTGATCTTTTATGTGAGGAGCTGCTCGTCTACCCAAGACCTAGCCATGACACTTTTCGAGCAAGGCTATGGGGAAGGCTTAGTAGTTGTCGCGGAAGAAATGAGTTCCGGGAGGGGGAGGTTAGGGAGGAACTGGTTAGCTACCTCAGGAGGTCTTTGGTTCACTCTAGTTCTTACACCCCATAAACCAACTAATCTTCAGATACTTAGCTTAGGAGTAGGTTCTTCAGTAGCCAAGACGCTCAGGGAGCTCTACGGGATTAAAGCAATGGTTAAGTGGCCTAACGATGTCCTAGTAAGCGGGAGAAAGATTGCCGGTATTTTAATTGAAGGAAGGAAAAACCTTAAAACAGCTCTCTTCGTAGGTGTGGGAATCAACGTTAACAACGAAATACCGGGAGAGCTGAGGGAGAAAGCGATAAGTATTAAGGAAGTTCTTACGCGTCAAGTCCCTAGAACCCCTCTACTATCGAAGATCCTTCAAGAGATTGAGGGAACGTACCTTAAGTTACTCGATGGAGAGACAGATAAGATCCTGGAAGAATGGCGTGGTCTTACGGAAACTCTAGGTAGGAAGGTTAAGGTAGTTACTGGGGAGGGGGTTATTGAGGGCGTAGCGGTCGACGTAGCATCAGACGGCTCATTAATAGTAGAAGACTTAGCCGGCGTTAAACGCTTTATCTACGCGGGCGACGTGATACACTTAACGTAATGACCTACACGTAACTAAGTATTAAGTCAAGATGATGATCGTCTGCTGAGTGAAGCTATTTTCTTAAACGTTAATGTGATTAATGCTATATTAACGCTAAATCATAGTGTCACCAGATAAAAATTGAAGAAATATTCACGCTGTTAGCGGATTCATGATCATGTTTATTCTTGGTATATATGAAAAGCTTAAAAAGGTTTCTGGGAAAAATATTTGAGGTGTCACTCACATGGCGTTCGATATGAGAGCTATTGCCTTAGTAATAGTGGCTCTAATAATAGGTCTGGCCATAGGTTACGGTATAGCTGCGATGAGTGGCGGTGGCGCAGCTACCACCGTGACCGTAACTCCTGAAAAGAAGGTATATAATATAGGCTTCACCTTACCACTCTCTGGAGAGCTATCTTCGATCGGTAAGATATGGGAGAAGGTGGTTCAGCTAGCTATCGAAGACTTGAATAAGGAGGTTCAGGCTTACGGCTTCAACGTTGAGTTCCGTGCCGTGATTCTGGATGACGGTACTCTCGAAGAGAAAGCGTTGCAGAACGTGCAGAGTTTTGCTCAACAAGGTATTAAGGTTGTTATAGGACCTGCTGCCAGCGCTCAAGTTAAGGTTGTTAAGAGCTATGTTGATAGCAATAAGATAGTTCTTATATCACCGTCTTCCACCGCACCTACTCTAGCTATACCTAACGACTACGTTTTCAGGACTGTTGGTTCTGACGCTGGTCAGGCTAAGGCGTTGGCTGCCCTAGCGTATCAAGAGGGTGCTAGGAAGGTCGTAGTATTCCATAGAAACGACGAGTATGGTAAAGCGTTTGCGGACTTCTTCGAGAAATACTTTAAGGATATGGGTGGATCTGTGATTAAGTTACCTTATCAGACAGGCTTATCAGACTACGCGTCGGAGGTAGCTACTCTAGCAAGCAAGGTTCAGAGTGAGGGAGCTGACGCTGTAGTGTTAATATCTTTCGATACTGACGGAGCTAACATACTTTCACATGCTGCTGAGTCAGACATACTTTCTAGTGTGAGGTGGTTTGTTTCTGAGGGACCGCACGGCGCGGGAGAATTGCTCTCCCCTACCATCGGGCAGTTTGCATCTAAGGTAAAATTATTCGGGACTAGGCCTCTATTCATAGCTAATCCGCTCTACGAAGACTTCAAGAATAGGATGGTCCAGAGATTCGGTGTTGAGCCAGGCGTGTTTAGTGAGAACCTGTATGACGCTGTGAAGCTTGCTGGCTGGGCGATACTTAGAGCAGGAACCTACGACGGGGAAGCTATAAGAGTTGCCTTGATAGAGGTAGCTAAGACTTACTACGGTCCTAGCGGATGGACTATATTCGACTCCGCAGGCGATAAAGCACAGCAAGACTACGGTGTTTGGGCTATAGTTCCCAAAGAACCTGAGGGTTATCAATTTAAAGACGTTGGTCTCTATGAGAGAGGCACGATAATATTCCTTGAGCAAGCATACCCATAATTTTTAAAACAAATAATTATTTCTAAATATAAGTTTAACTCACATTAAATGAGTTAAGGAGGTATGGGGGTGGGAGATTGATACCCGGCATACAGCAAGCAGTGATGAACGCGTTTCAATACTCTTTATTCTACCTAATTTTTTCATTACCATTAACATTAAGTTATAGAACTACTAAGGTGATTAACTTCGCGCACGCGAACTTCATAACTTATGGTGCGTACGTAGCTATATTCCTGCATGGGATATTGGGATTAAATCTCATGTCATTAGCTGTGATCGTTGCTTTTGCGTTGACGGGTTCTATAGCTGTCATAAATAACGAACTTGTTTTCACACCTCTTCAGAAGAGAGGTTCCTCACCAGCTATAGTGATGATATCCTCAATGGGTTTATGGATAGCTTACAAGTACTTACTCTACATGATCACTGATATAGCGCATTACTATACAACTAAGAATTTCGTGTCCTACGGTAAGATCACGTATTCGGACGTACCCAGAGGCAGTGTAGGAGGCGTTGACTTTAGTCAAGCACTCGTAGCGAGTTTAGTAGCCGCATCAATCACTGTAGTGCTTCTCTACATACTCTTAGAGAAAACCAAGATTGGCAGAGCCATAAGAGCGGTCGCTGATAATCCGTCACTCGCCGAAATTTCGGGGATACCGAGATCGCTCATCGTAAATCTGACATGGTTTATCTGCGGTGGTCTCGTGGGTATGGGCGGAGTTATATGGACCTCCTTCTCTGGAGCCATAACGCCTGAAGCAGGTGATTCCATGATTCTCCAAGTATTCACGGTAGGTTTCATAGGTGGGTTAGTTTCCTTACTGAGAACCGGAATAGGGGCTGTACTCATAGCCACAATAGAGAATGTAGGTATAGCGATACTTAACTCATTCTTCGGAGTCCCCGTGAGTTTCAGACCCTTCCTCACTTTTGCAACCTTAATAACCACTCTGATAGCGTTCCCGCCGCTGGGTGCCGGAGGCGGGCTACCCTACAGGTTTTTGAGAAGGGGGAGTAAGAAATGATTGGATTCGACGTAGTAGGCTTCATGATTAGTTGGTTAACTTTGTTTGGGATATACACGATACTCTCGCTCACACTTAACTTAGAATCGGGTACGGCCGGGATAACTAACTTCGGTAAGGTAGTCTTCTATGGTATTGGAGCATATATCGGCGCAACCTTAACAACCTATCTAGTCTTAGTATTGAATGGCATTAACGTCAGTGAGAAGCCGCCCTATAGTATAGACGGGATAATATTGCTTGGAGAGCTAGGTAATAAGAATCCCTTATTAAATATTGGCTTGCTAACGCTCTCGCTTGTGTTAGCCTTCATAATTGCAGGGATTCTCGGCTACTTACTAACGTATCCTATCCTCAGGGTAGGTCCGGCGTTTGTGGGATTCACCCTACTTAGTTCTGGAGAACTCCTGAGGATATTCCTACAGCATTATGAGCCTGTGGGTGCTAGTAAGGGCTTAATGGCTATCCCAACACCTTTTGGATGGATAGCTGAGAGTAGGGTGCGTGAGGCGGCTTACTTATGCTTAGTACTAGGTTTTCTCGCACTAACTTACGTAGTGACTTACAGGTTAGTTAACTCGCCTCTGGGAAGATCTCTTAGAGCTCTTAGAGATGATGAGATAGCGGCGCTTTGCTTGGGTAAGCACGTACCTAGAATTAAGGCAACAGTTCTCTTCATAGGTTCCGGATTCGCTGGGATGGCGGGGGTCCTCCTAGCTTATTACTTGACGTCGGTTAATCCTAATATGTTTGTGCCTGCAGTAACCTTCAACGTGTGGGCTATGATAATCTTGGGAGGCTTCGGTAATTTGAAGGGCTCTTTAGTTGGTGCCGCGATATTAACACTTGTGGATAGGATATTAACTTTCATAACTCCCCTACTAGGTATTACTGTTATATCGCCAGATTACTTAAGGTGGGTTATAGTAGGACTTTTAATCGTGGTGGTTTTGATAGTTAATCCTAAGGGATTACTCCCAGAAAAACCGATTAAGACTCCCGCAATTGATGTAGTGTTAGAAGAACTCAGGGGTGAGGCTAAATGACCACGATACTTGAGGTAAGAGATGTAGCTAAGTACTTTGGAGGCGTTAAGGCACTAGATGGTGTTTCATTAACAGTGCCTGAGAGAGGCTTGATAGGTCTTATAGGGCCTAACGGCTCCGGGAAAACAACGCTCTTCAACGTGATAACGGGTTTCTACGTGCCTGATAGAGGTAGCGTGTTATTTAGGGAATCCAACGACTTGGTAAGGATTGACGGGCTGAACCCCAACGAGGTTTTTAAGAAGGGTATTGTACGAACCTTCCAGATACCGAGACTCTTCAACTCATTGACTGTTCTCGAGAACTTGCTGGTCACACCTCTAGGACAGAAAGGAGAGAGCCCTGTTAGAGCGCTCTTCAGGAACTCGTGGAGTAAGCAGGAGAGAGAATTAGCTAGCAAGGCTATAGAGCTCCTCAAAACATTCAATATGTTGCATTACGTGAACTCAAAGATTTCCGAGTTATCCGCCGCACACATAAAGATGCTCGAGACTATCAGGGGGCTCATGACCCCAGCTAAGCTATACCTGCTTGATGAGCCGGCGGCAGGTGTTGATTACGCGATGGCGAGGGAACTCTTCACGTATGTGAAGAAGCTGAGGGACGAACACAACTTAACGTTCTTCATAATCGAGCACAGGCTAGAGATACTCATGGAGTATGTAGACTACGTGTACGTTCTACATAACGGTAAGCTACTCTCTGAAGGCAAGCCGCAGGAAGTTATTTCAGATCCTAAGGTGATAGAAGCGTACATAGGTGTCTAGCATGCTCAGGGTAAGTAAACTGAGATCCGGTTACGGGAAGATGGTGGTATTACAGGACGTGAACATCAGCGTTAGGGAGGGCGAGATCGTAGCCGTTCTAGGCCCTAACGGAGCCGGCAAAACAACTCTCCTAAACTCTATATTCGGTTTAGCGACCATCCATAGCGGGGAGATAATCTTCGAGGGCAAACCAATACATAAGATGAGTCCTCACGACATAGTGAGAGCGGGGATTAGCTACGCCCCCCAACTAGATAACGTTTTCCCCAACCTCACGGTATTAGAGAACCTTCAGATGGGTTCTTTCATCAGGGGTAATGACCCGACAATAGAGAACGATATAGAAGAGGTATTCAATCTATTCCCTGAAATAGAGAGGAGGAAAAATCAAAAAGCCAAGACATTGAGTGGCGGCGAGAGACAAATGCTTGCGGTAGCCAGAGCCTTAATGTCCAAACCTAAGATGCTGTTATTAGATGAGCCGACGGCAGGTCTCTCACCTAAGGCTGGCGCTTCCTTAATGAGGAAAATCAAGGAGATTAGGGATAGGGGGGTCACCATATTATTAGTTGAGCAAAACGTTAGGAGAGCTCTAGAAATAGCTGATAAAGGCTATGTTTTAGTTAGTGGGAGGATAATTAAGGAAACAATAGCTGAAGAATTAAGGAAGATAGAGATTGAGAAGCTCTTTTTTATGGGTGCACAATAAGGACCCTCAACTTAATCAGGCTAGTTCTGCTTATAGGACCCCTCTTCAAGTCTTATATTATCTGTTGAATGAGGTAATTGGTGTGGTGACGTGATCACGTTCCCTAAGAGAACCCACTGGTGTGGTGAGTTAAGGAAAGAACATGTCGGTAGTGAGGTCATTTTAAACGGGTGGGTCCACACCGTACGTAAAGTTGGTAAGATTTCTTTTGTCATAGTAAGAGATAGAACCGGTGTTGTTCAGGTCGTGATAAGTTCTAAGAGCCCTTACTATGAGGTCACTGAAACCTTAGCTCCTGAAACTGTTGTGGCTGTGAGAGGGGTTGTAAGACCTAGGCCTCCCAGCCAGATAAACCCTGAGTTACCTACGGGCGAGATTGAAGTTGAGTTGAGAGAGCTAATCATCCTTAATAGAGCTAAGCCTATTCCCATACCAATATTCGACGCTGAGTTAATGAAGACTACTTCAGAGGCTCTGAGGCTGAAGTATAGGTATTTAGATCTTAGGAGGCCTGAGATGCAACATAATCTATTCTTTAGAGCTGAGTTAGTCAGGGTTCTCAGGAACTCACTAGATTCAAGGGGGTTTATAGAGGTTGAGACGCCATACCTAGCTAGGAGTACTCCAGAGGGTGCTAGAGACTTTCTAGTCCCTAGCAGGCTATACCCAGGCAAATTCTATGCTTTAACACAGTCGCCTCAGCTCTTTAAGCAGCTCCTCATGATAGCAGGTTTCGAAAGGTACTACCAGTTTGCTAGGTGCTTCAGAGATGAGGATCCTAGAGCCGATAGACAGCCAGAATTCACCCAGCTAGATATTGAGATGTCCTTCGTTACCAGAGAAGACGTTATGGGTTTAGTAGAGGACGTAATGCGTGAGGCTTTCGGCAAGACGCTCAAGAAAGAATTGCCTGACCCCCTGCCCAGACTAACCTACTCTGAAGCTTTAAAGAAATACGGCATAGATAAACCCGACATAAGGTTTGAGAACTTCATAGAGGATGGTGACGAGAATTTAAGAACTACTCTAAACGCCGAACCAGGCGAAGCTGTGAGATTCTTGAGGTTCGAGCTCAGGGGTAAGAGACCTGAAGCATTAAAAGAATTCATTGAGGGGGTCTTAAGTCGTGAGGGTGGTGTGGAGCACTATTACGTCGTCAGGGATGGGAACACTCTTCTAAGTAATGCCGGGGAAGTTGAGGCGGAGTTAGTTAGGTTGCTAGACTTAGGAATTGGTGAAGCCGCTGTTATCTCTGTCGGTAACTATGTGAAGGCTTCAGAAACCTTAGGGGCTCTGAGGAACTCTTTAGGGAGATACTTAGAGTTGGTGAGGAAGGACGAGTACGCGATGCTGTGGGTAACTGACTTCCCCTTATTTGAGCTTAACGAGGAGGGAGTCATGGTCTCAATGCATCACCCGTTTACCGCGCCAAGACCTGAAGACTTACCAAAGCTTGATACGGACCCGCTTAACGTAACGGCTCTGTCATACGACTTAGTCTTGAATGGTTATGAGGTGGGCGGCGGAAGTATAAGAATAAATAATAGAGGACTTCAAGAGAAAATATTCAGGATGATCGGCTTAACCGATGAGGAGATGTACGATAGATACGGCTTCTTACTGGAAGCGCTTGAATACGGTGCGCCACCACACGGCGGGATAGCCATAGGTTTAGATAGGCTGGTTGCCGTGATGCTAGGTCACGAGTCTATAAGAGAAGTTATAGCGTTCCCTAAGAATAAGGAAATGATGGATCCCATGACTGGCGCGCCGGGCAAGCCGCCTGAGGAACACTTAAGAGAGATTAAGTGGCTCAAGATAAATATTTAAGAGATAAGTCCTCACTACCAAGCTTTCCTGTGCACTCTAAATCCATTAGTATTTGAATTCAAGAACAATATCCTGAAAGTATTGGGGCTGCGATGTTCAAGACTTAGAC
>DAIRVF010000004.1:0-23412 GCA_036802965.1 Zestosphaera sp. | reverse complement strand
GCCCCACACATTCAGAGAGGAGGCCAGACTTGAGGCCCTCCCAAAAATCGATGGAGTGAGTTTCCGGCGGTGACCCGGCACTGAACCCTCCTCAAGAACTTGTCGAAGGTGACTTGATTAGGTTACGTGATGGTAGCTTATGGGTGGTTAAGGGATGTCATCACCCGCCTGACGGGGTTGTCGCTGTTATCAGGGTTTTTGAGGGTAGGAAGGTGAAGAGGCTTGGTGAGGCTTACGAGATTATGGGGAGGTATTACAGGCACTACATGAGGTTCTTGAGAGAGTTGGGGAAGGTTGTTCCCGTAATACCTCGTGAGGAAGTATCTGATTATGTGAGGAGTGCTGACTTAAGCGAGGTACCGCGTGAGGGCTTGAGCCGCCTGCATTCCGCGGCACTAGAATTCATTGATTTACTGGGTGAGCACGGTCTTAAGTGTGGTTTGAGCGGTAGCTTACTCGGCGGCTACTATGCTGCGGGGTCAGACATAGACCTGGTCTGTGCTGAGGGTCGGGTAGGTAGTTATGAGGTGCTGAGGGCTCTGAGGGAGGAGGGGGTTACGGAGAGCCTCTCACCTACTGAGGCCTTAGAAGAGGTCTTGGTGGTAGGTGAGTTAATCCCGGGCGAGTCTCACGCGAGGATCTTGACGAGGAAGCTTACTCAAGGAAAGTTTAAGGGAATTAAGTACACCCTCAGAATCCTCGACTGCGGTGAGGAGAGAGGGTTTCTAGGCCCCTACGACGTGAGCAGGGAAGAGCATGTCTTAATTAAGTTAACCAACACCACCCACAAAACACCGGCCGTGTACGGGGTGAGCGTCTTAAGACCTCGAATACCCTACGAGAAAGCCTACCTCATCTCATATAGAGCGAGACTAACAGAGCTGCCTCAAGGAACCTTAATAGCTGGTAAGGGATTAACACACACAAGACTTGACGAGGGCTTACTCATAATAGACTTCGACGCCCCAAACACCACCATAGAATTCATGAGTTACTGAAGCCAGCCAAAACACCACGTGAGGTAGGGGCGCGGCAAGAACTAGCAAGGTTTAAAACCCGGCTTATGTTAACTACGGTAGGTGCCGAAGTTAATCAGGTGATCCCCAATGAACGCGAAGAGGAAGAGAGTGAAGGCGTACGTCAACGCCTTAAGCGACCTAATAAGCAGCGATAACCCAACAAGAGAATTAGCGATCCAGCTACTCAAGAAATACTTAGAGAACGCCAACGTAGAACCCTTCAGAGGCGCGTCAAAACCTGAAGACATATACGAAAAAGAAATGATCAGCCTCTACGTAATAGCCACTAGGGGGCTAGGAGTGAACAGCGAGTTCAAGGAATTAATGAGTAAGGTATTCCATAAGGAGTTAACTTATGAGGACGCCTACCTACTACTCACCCGAGACACACCCCCGGAAACCGTGCGGGAAGAGATCCGGGCACTCGCCGGCAACATCGACGAGTCCTACATAACGAGGGTCCTGAGATACGCGCTAACACTCTACCACCTAGACTTCGAGCCATTCGAGAGCGTGGTGAGGGTGCTGAAGAAAGCACACCAAGCCTTCCCGGAATTCAGTGAAGCGATAAAGAGATTCACGAAATTCGTCATCTCAGTCAAGCTAGCTGAGGAAATAAGTCAGGGAATAATAAAGAATAAGATCGAGAAAGAAATAAGGAAGCAGCTAATCTCACTAGAGATAGGACTACCTAAAACAACACCCCCGGACGACTACGTCATGAAGGTAGCTAAAATCACGTACGAGGTAAACGACTCAGTACTCTCAAGAATATTCGAGCAAACCAAGCCCCAAACAAACAACGCCGAGGGTTAAGGCACTCAATCACTTATAGACCTCGGAGATCGCTTTCCTAATCTCCGGTGGTAAGGCCTCGTAATCCACCTCAGTATCCTTAACCTCCTTAAAATCACTCAACTCCAGCAAATCCCACTCTTCCTCCTCCTCACCGAGCTTGTAAGACCCCTTAAGAGTCTTATGCACTACCACGAAGCTCTTCCCGTCAGGCGTCCTATAATGCTCAACCACAACACTCTCCCCACCCTTCCTCACACGATATATCGACTGCCTCTGAGCCTTCAGCACCTGCCAACACCAACATTAGAGTTCGTGTCAGGTATTTAAGCGTTAGAACTAACTAATAAGGCACGTAAAGATATTTTCTGTGGAGGGCGCATCCCTATACCAGGTCAGTCTTGCCTGAGTCGGTCTCGGTGGGTTGAGTGATGGGTAAGTGCTTGGTGTGTGGTAAGGAATCCAACACTATTAGCTCGTCTCTATCTATCTGCGGCGATTGTTTGAGGAGCTTGGGCGAGGTCCCCGAGTTTAGCAGAGCTAAGCGCGTGAGGTTTAGGGACAGCTTAGGACTCCCGGCAACCCCTCCCAGAGTCGGTGAGGGTGTTTTCAGGCAGTGCAACATATGCGTCAATGAGTGCCAGCTGAGGGAAGGCGAGGTAGGCTTCTGCGGCTTGTGGAGTAACGTAGGGGGCTCAATGAGGTTTAGGTTAGGGCTTGATAAAGCACTGGGTCTATGGTATCTTGACCCACACCCAACAAACTGCGTCGCAGGACCCGTATGCCCCGCGAACACGAGCAGGGGGTACCCGAAGTACACTAAGACGCCGGGCGTTGAGACAGGGCACTACAACCTAGCCGTCTTCTTCGGCGGTTGCTCACTAGACTGCCTATTCTGCCAGAACTACGAGCATAAGGAACTAGTGTCAGAGAGTGTTAGGGGGAGAGCTAGGAGGGTGTTCAGTCTCAAAGAACTCGTGGAAGCGGCTTCAAGCCCTGAAGTAACGTGTGTTTGCTACTTCGGCGGCGACCCAGGACCCCACTCCCCCCACGCCGTAGCGGCATCCAGAGAAATACTGAAGAACTCCGAAGGCCAGGTGAAGAGGGTGTGCTGGGAAACCAACGGCCTCCAGAACCCGGCAATCATGCGTGAGATGGCTAAGCTAAGTCTTGAGTCTGGCGGGATAGTCAAGATAGACTGGAAAGCCTGGAGTCCAGCAATCTACGAAGCACTCACAGGGGTTAACGGCGCTAAAGCGGTTGAGAGACTAAAGCATAACGTGCGGTTAGTCAGCGAGTTAAGGGGCTTGAGGGAGGAACCCCCTCTACTAGTCGTGAGCACCCTCCTAGTCCCGGGATACGTCGACCTTCGTGAGGTAGAGAACATAGCGACCTACCTCGCTAGCGTGGACCCCGGCATACCGTACGTGTTATTAGCGTTCCACCCAACACACTTAATGAGAGACCTACCAACCACCAGCTACGACCACGCTATCAAGGCCTTGAAAATAGCTCGTAACTTGGGGTTGAGGGAAGTCTACATAGGTAACGAGTGGCTACTCTCGAGATCGTACACGGTGTAAGAGGTTGATCACGATCGAAGCACTAATCACAGTTTTTAATGCTATAATGCCTTTATGAGGGGGTATCGAGTTGAGTGAGAGAAGCCCTGCACCAGCTATTTACTACCTCACCCTCCTGAGCGTCATCATCACTCAATGCCTGATCGCGACTCCCGCACTACATGCTCAAACCCAAACATTCGAGAGATTAATGTCTATAACGAACAACGACATCATATTAACGTATAACGTAACCAGGGATGTCAAGATATCTAACGTTAGCGGCTTCCCAATGAGTTATAGTGTGAGGCAGGAATACCTCGTCAGAATTAAGGCAGTCAACAACACACACGTAATTGTTCAGGGGTATAGGTTTCCCGGATCAGCAATATATCTAACCTTAAGTAGTTCTGAGTGGGTAGGTATAGGAGGACTTACTTACTGGATCCTCAGCAACTACACGGACTTTATCACGAAGAACGCTTTACTAGAGTATAACCTTACCCTAGTTAAGAGCGCCGCGATAAACTTCGTGAACGCAATGTTTCTGCTCCCCATACTACGTGAGGTAACCTCAGGTGCTTGCAGCAGGATCCCCATAGCGAACACCTACATAGAGGGTTTTGCTGTGTTAGTCTCCACCAGCTTAGGTAGCGGCAACGCCTACTACGATTGCAAGTACGGGATTCTCTTCAAGGCATACATGACTAAAACAACCTACCAGAGCTTAGGTAACACAACAAACTTAATCGAGGACTCAATAACCATAGAACTCCATAAAGCTAACACGGAGATACTCAACGAGATAGTTGTTAGGGAACGAGCGTTAGGTCTCCACGAGATCCTGATCTACGCGATTCTCGCGGTCTCCGTAGCGGCAGTCACGATAACGACCCTCCGCTTCCTGAAGTTAAGGAAGAAAACCGAGGTAATCGCTCAGAGACCGACGGGTGAGGGGGTTGAGGAAGGATCTAGAGCTGATAGCGGATAAGTTAATTGCTAAGTACTCAATCATGCTAGAAGACGACTCATTCATACCCACGAGAGCTAGGAGAGCATCCCTAACCCCCCTAGAATCGTTAATAGGGATAATACTCTCGCAAAACTCTACCGACAAGAACGCTTGGAAAGCTCTAGAGAATCTGCTTACATATTATGGTGGTAGGGTAACAGCTGAGAAAATAAGCGGCACTGATTTAAGGGTTTTAGAGTCTCTGATAAAGCCCGCAGGTATTTACAGATCTAAAGCTAGGGCTATCAAGAACCTGGTATCCGTCTTGAGTGAGGAGGATCTGGTAAACCTGGACGTGGACGAGTTGAGGAAGAGATTATCTTCCGTACGCGGCATAGGACCAAAAACAGTTGATGTTTTCCTAGCCAGCGTACGCGGGGTACCCACCTTCCCTATAGACACACACATCAGAAGAATCCTTTACAGGATTGGGGCAATAAGCAAGAAAACAGAGAGTTACGGCAAGATAAGATCTTTAGTCATGAGTCAGGTACCGCCTGATAAGCTCCTGATAACCCACTACGTCCTAATACTTCACGGGAGAACCATATGTAAAGCTAGGAACCCTAAATGCGCTGAATGCCCCGTAGAAGACTTATGTGAGAAGAGAGGTTTAACGCCTGACTGAAGACCGTGTCACAACCCCCGAGAGGGGATGTAGCCCCCAAACCTCCCTGCACTAGCAGGAACCCCACCCTTTAAAGCAGGGAGGAGGTCAGCGGAGCCCTTAATCCGAGGTATGAGTCCTCCTAACCTCATAGGTAGGTCAGAAGTGGTGGGGGGCGGGTCTACTGAGGGCGATATGAGCCCCGCGGGCTAACCTGGCTACCCCACCCCGCTACTCCGTCCCCCCATTCATTATTCAACATTACGAGGTTTTTAAGCATTAGATGATTTCCTGACGAGGGATCTGAGCAAACCCCACTCAGGATTCGATTCAGGACCTACACCGTAGATTTTTGAAGCCATTACCTCCAGGTCTAGCTCTGTCGGTATGCCCAGCTTCTTAGACGTACTCCACGCCTCAGCTAGTGAGTTAGTGTTGGATATCATCTGAGCTAGCTTATTCATCTTCATGACGTCCTCACTCTTAAGAAGGAATGTGACGAGAGTTAACGCGTTTATTTCTATGGTCCTGCTACCACCTCTTATAGCTTTACTCCCTACGTGACCCTTAAGCGCTAAGTAAGGAGCTCTACTAGCCTCTGTCTTAACACGATCTATCAAGCCCTCATAGAATTCTGCGTGATGAGTCCAGAAACCTATAACACCTACGTAACCCCCCATACCCATCAACTCACTCACCTTCTTCAAGACTAAGTCTTGAGAAAGCTCTCCATCAGCACCTAACGCGGTCACGCCGACGAGCCCTCCAACCCTCGCTGCAGCTGCCAGAGTTATTGAGTCTGCTAGGGGGGACCATAGATTATCTTCCCAGCCCTCAGCAAGGATATCGCCGCCCACATCTAAATCAATCAAAACGTTCTCCCCACCCCCAACCAACTCATTAAAACACTCGTAGACCCCGCTAACACCTCTCTCAAGAGTTACCGCAGGAACCTCGCTCCCGAGCTTCTCAGCCACGTAAGCGGTGTGCGGCTTGAAAGAATACCTACCGCGTACGACGTAAGTATCTTCATTAACCCACACGCACTTACTGAACCTCGCGTTCCTGATATTAGCTACGGGCACGGGGCCCGGGTATGGGTCAACAACCCATCTCTCCCATAAGACGCCTAAGGGAAGACATTCACGAACACCTACGAGTTCCTCAAGAACCTTGCAGAAAACGAAAGCCGATATCACGTCCCCTCCACCACCGGCACCCACAACCACTACTCTCTCAACTTCACGGAGTCTAGTGAGATAATTACCCAACTACCATCCCTAAACTTGCTACGCACTCAAATTAAAATACTGATTGCAGCCCTCAGTTCAGGAGCGCCGGCTCTGCCCTCTTAAAGTATTATCTTACCTTCCTCTATTATGTCGTCACTCAACTCCTTATGCGGGAGTATCGTCACGTCCTCCGTTATGAAGACCTCGTCGTAGACTCTCACTTCATCACCTAACACCGCGCCCGGAGATATGCGGACCCACCTACCTATGTGTGAGCCCGCACCAACTATAGCTCCCTTCAGGTAGCAAGCGGATTCAGTGACTACGTTGTCTAGGAGTAGTGAGTTGACAATTCTGGCGTTGTTCCCCACTATCGTCGCCTTCCCTATCAACGCGTAGGGACCTATCACGGAGTTATCGCCTATCTTAGCGTTCTCGTCTATGAAAACAGGCTTGATTATCTCGACGTTATCGCCTATTTCTGACGTGGGCGATATGAAGCCTTCAGGCATCAAGTGCTTCAGAGCGCTTAAATTAGCTTTTAAGTAGTCTTTAGGAATCCCTATGTCGAGCCAGAGCCCCTCATGGATGTACGCACTTAAGAGACCGTCCTCCACCAGCTTAGGCAAGACGTCGACAGCTAGCTTAGAGGGCTTCTTCGCCGGGAAATACTTCATTAACTCAGGACTAAATATGTAGAATCCCGCGTTGACTAAGTTGGAGGGAGGCTGTCCTTGAGGCTTCTCAACGAATTTAACGACCCTCCCGTCAGCACCTACTTGAGCGACGCCGTATCTAGAAGGGTTGTCAACACGTGTTAAGACTATTGAGGCGGTAGCGCCTCTCTCCACATGGAATTTAATGAAGGATTCTAGAGAAACGTCGCTGAACACGTCCCCGTAAACAACTAGGAAGGGCTCGTTAATGCCGAACCTCTCCACTATGAGTGGTATAGGACCCCCATCACCTAAGGGGCTTACCTCCTCCACATACTCTATCTCGAGTCCGTAGCCCGACCCATCATCATATCTTTCCTTAATCATATTGCTCATATATCTTACGGAAATATACACTTTCTTAATACCCGCGTTCCTCAAGTTACTCAATAACCAGTCTAGTAAAGGCTTTCCTAGAATAGGGAGTAGAGCCTTAGGTCTCGTAAGCGTTAGAGGCCTTAACCTAGTAGCGTAACCACCGGCCAATATGATGGCCGTGTCTATACCCACTAACAGCACCAATAAAATACTCGGTAATCATAATAAAAGTTTAAACTCTTGAACCAGCATACTCACCGCTGATGACGCACCTTAGGATCAGCCGGACCGGGTCTTTTTTCCTAACCCTGCATCTCCACTAGCTCCTGAGGAGGCTTTAAAGCTATGAATGCCGCTCCGTAAACTACCACGTCATCCCCGAACTTAGTTATGGTGAATTCAGGCACTCGGTTGATTACGTAGTCTTTGACGAATCCTTGAATTACTTTAAGGAATTCAGGGTTGTTAAGGATTATTGACCCGCCGAAGCTGATTACCTCAGGATCGTAAACGTTGATTACTGACGCGATCCCGGCAGCATTTATTCTGGCTAGCTCGTTGATTACGTAGGACGCGAACTCATCTCCTTTCTTCCAGTACTCGAAGAGCTTCGCGGCTGGAACAGGTCCTTCTAAGCTAAGCTTGTAGAGTTCTGAGGCACCTCCCCACCTAACCCTAAGTTTTTCGATGAGCTTCCATAAATTGTTTCCCGATGCCAAAGCCTCCCAATGACCTAAGCCGCCGCAACCACACCTAATGTTCGAGTCGTAGGAAACCACAATATGCCCTACCTCATGCGCGTTCCCGTCCTTACCTAAGAGTAGGTGACCGTCCACGATCACGCCAGCACCTATGCCTGAACTCAGCGTCACGTAAACAACGTTCTTCTTACCTAGCCCGGCCCCAGACAGGTACTCAGCGTAGACGGCCGCTACACAGTCGTTGACGACGTACGTTGGGACTCTGAAGTACTCTCGCAAAGGTTTCCTCAAGTCAAAACTCCCTAACTTGATGTTGGGGGAGTTAACGACGCGGCCCTCCCTAACGTCTAAAGGACCTATAGTCCCAACACCAACCGCCACCACCTCATACTCAGGGAGTCCCTCAACAAGATCTTCGAAAGCCTTGATTATGGCGTTAGCTACTGCACCCTCCCCTCCCTCCTGAGGCGTGCTGAAAACAGCCTTACTCACTAAACTCACGTCAACCGAATTGAATAAAGCCACGCGAGTCTTAGTAGCCCCGACATCAGCCGCTACCACAACCCTCAAGCCCGCCACCGACTATAAGTCTACGGGAAGTAATTTTAGAGTTTTCGCGGGTTTCTCTCTGAGACTAGACATGGTAGTCATGTATGTGCACATGCTTCTCGTGGATGGTGATGGCCTCGCCATACACCTCCCTAAGTATCTCTTCCCTCAGCACGTTCTCCGGCTTGCCGAAGAACCACCTACCCCCACCAAGTAGTAGTAGGTTATCCGTGTTATGTAGTAGTAGTGTCGGGTCGTGAGAACTCATTATAACAGTGACCAACCTATCCTTAAGCAACTTAAGTATCGTTGACGCGAGCGAGACCCTGCCCGCAGGATCTATTGACGAGAAGGGTTCGTCTAAGATAAGTATTTTAGGATCGTGAATTAAGGCTCTCGCTATCAAGACTCTCTGCCTCTCCCCACCGGAGAGTTTCCAGAAACTCTTAGTCTTAACACTTCTATCAAGATCTACCAAATCTAAGATCTCCTCAACCCTCCTCTTAACCTCACTGCCAGAAAGGGTTCTGGGCCATCTCTTCCTGTAGAGGAGGTAGGAGGTCTCGATAAACTCCTCCACGCTGACGGGGTATGGAAAATATGAAGGCGTGAAAATCTGTGGTACGTACCCCACGTATTTACCGACACGCTCAGGAGATCCCGTGACCTCCTCATCATACAGGAAAACACTACCTTTCAGAGGCTTGAGGAGACCTATGAGGGTCTTAATTAGTGTAGTCTTCCCAGAACCGTTCGCCCCTATAATCTGAGTTAACGTGTTCTCAGGGAATACAGCGTTTATCCCCTCAACGACAGGCCTCACGTAACCTACGGTTAACTCAACTGCTCTAAGCACTTCCTTCCCCATGCACACATTAATTTAAAACTTATAAATAAGTGTGCACACTAAAGATTGGTGCGGGAGGTTGGCTCCTGTTAAGGTATGGTATGTTGGCGTGCTCCTAATACTAGCTAATTCCCTAACCCCCCTAATCGGTTATTCGAGTAACTCTGCAGGTTTAACTATTATAGCTACGTTCCCAAACCTAGTTGATGATATTAACTTAATCAAGTGTGACTCAGATAAGGCTTACCCCCTACTCCCGCCAACGGTAGACCCACATGACTACTCCTTAACACCTGCGGACATCGAGTTGCTGAAGCAGGCGGACTTAATAGTCTCCACAGCTCATACACATTTCGAATCACGTATTAATGAGTTGAGGAGTCAGGGAGACCTCAAGGCAGTGATTATAGAGATACCTAAAATACCTGGAATCAAATTACTGCAAAACCCGAACACCGGGTTGCCTAACCTGCACATGCCTATATACGACCCGAACAACTACCTAGTGTTCCTGAGAAACCTCACGAACACACTCAAGCGTCTTAACCCTGCCTGCGCGGAGATCTACGAAGCTAGGTACGAGCTAGTGGAGGAGAATATCACTAAATTACTGAGTAGTGCTAAGCGATTAAGTCTGAGAGGAATTGGTGTGAAGCCCGTGGTTCAATACGCTGTCACGTGGGCCGGCATAAACATAACTGATTTCCTAGTACCTGAGGAAGACGTTAGTCCAACACCTAAAACCGTGAGTGAGGTGGAGGAATTGATTAAGAGGGGGTACGTTGATGTGATAGTTCTTACTGCCGAGGAAGACGCGTACGTTAACTACTTAAGGAATCTTGGGACGCAGTACGGCGTGCCGGTGCTGGTGGTTCCGCTACCATTTACTGAAGGCTCCGTAATCAGTAAGTTAGAGAAGATAGTTGAGCAACTCACTAATATTGAGGTTTCCTCAAGCACTACGCGAGTCCCCGGAACGTATTATCCTGACAACACACTCCTATCAATCTTGCTAGGTTCCACGTCATCCCTACTCCTCGCTCTACTAATCTACCGCGTCATGCGTGCCAGGAGTGTTAAATCCCGCCTAAAGGAGTAGGGTGGGTGATCATGCGTGAGTTAATAATGCTTTACGCTTTCCTGATACTCGCGTTAATCACGACCGGAATACTCCTCGGGTTAGAGTCGAGGTGGCTCTTAACCTTCGCTTCCTTGGGGCTCATATTCGGTTTCTTAAGTCCCGTCATAGCTGCTAGGAGACTCTATTACCTCTCAGCCACCGCACCACACTCAACGCTCTTCTCCATAGCTCTCTCTATAATGGTAACGGGTACTTCATGGTCTAGTAACTACTACCTAGTAGCCGTGATCGTTTCAGTCTTGTTAATGCTCGGTGTTGGCTACATGGTGAGGTCGGGTCTAGACCCCGACGTAGCTACCTCCGCGTTCGTCGCCGGCACCACCGCTTCCAGCGTCTTAATCCTCTACTACGTTTCCGTGAACTACAGGATGACATACTCTGTTAACGCTTTGATTCTGGGCGATCCGCTACTCATATCATACAATGAGTTAGTGGTGCTTTCCCTCACTCTAATCATGACGGCCGCCTTAGTCACCACCACGTTCAGGGAGAACGTGTGCGCCGGGGTGGATATAGACCTACTCAAGTTAAGCGGGGTTAAGTTAACTCTCTACGATTTAATGCCTTACTTCCTGCTAGGCTTTGCTTCAGTAGTTTTGTTGAGGCTTGTCGGCTACGTCATGTCGCACGTGATGATATTGCTGCCTTCACTCATATCAATGAATCTTAGTAAGAAAGCTTGCGTGACTCTAGCACATAGTGTGGGGTTAAGTACTTCCTCGGCTTTAAGCGGGCTCATACTATCTACATACCTAAACATCTCGCCTTCAGGTAGTGTCGGCTTACTCCTAACCTTAATTTATTTAGCGACGTTTATTATGAGGAGGTACGGCCTTGAGTAGGAAAGAGAGATTCGGGATATCAATACCTGCAGAACTCTCAAGTAAGGTTAAGGACGTGGCTAGCAGGAGGGGCGTGACCAAGTCTAAGATTATTGAGGAGGTGTTGAGGAACTATATCACGGAGTCGACACATGAGGAGAGCCCGCATTATTGTTCAGGCATTATAGTGGTGGTTAAGGGGGAGGCGAGCCCGAGTCTAGAGACCTTATACGAGGATCATAAGGAGGTCATCGTTGGGTATACGCACCAACATTTGGAGGGAGTATGTGTTAACGTATTATTCGTTTCAGGAGCTTCTCAGAAGATTGAGAACCTGACGAGGAGTCTGAGTTCGTGCGGGTGTTTCACTAGGTTCATGCCCCTACACGTAAGTGAGTTTAAGAAGGGTGCGTGAATTCTTGACGCTCATGCTTTAATAACCCATTTCTTCCTACTCCTGTCGAAGTACGCCATCGCTGACTCAGTCATCTTCTTGAGTAATGTTGCTTCCTGCTTATCTAATACCTTAGCTATCTCCGAGTCCCTGTCCGTGGTCAGGGACTCAACCTTGCCGACGAACTGGGTCCAGAACTCCTCATCTACCGCTACCCTCTGATCTCTGAGGGTCAAGACTACCGCGCCCTCCCTCTCCAGCCTGTCGAAGAATGCGTCCCTATTCCTTATCTTCTTAGCTATGTCTGCCTCATATATTATCTTCTGTTTCTTAAGTATCTCTATGGCGGTGACCCTCTCCCTAACCCTCTCCTGAACAGCCTCGGCAGGAGCTTGCTGCACCGTGATCTTGGAAGGGAGTTCATCGAGTTTAGAACTTAACTCGTCGAGTACCTCACGCACCTCAACCAACCTATCCCTAAGCTCTGTAAGGAGTGAGGAATACGTATTTATGGTGTCTGTCGCCGACCTAAGCAACCTCTGAATACTGCTGAGCGCCTCATCCTGAACCACCTGTTTTTGTGAAACCTTGCTTAAGTAATCCTCAAGCACTTTCTTAACTAAAGCTTCTGTCGCGAGCCCCGGATACATCTTCTTAAGAGAATTAACGAGTTCTTCAGGTAACTCGAGAACCACCTGAACCAACACATCACCCTCACTACAGATTAAGCTATAGAAGTTAATAACTAGAGCTATTACTAAACGCTTCTCCCCTCTAAAGCTGAGATTATCTCATCCCCCCTAATCACTACGGTAGAGAATTTCTCGGCTAGTCTCATGACCTCACCGTAGGTGGCTGCGTCGCCGTCGTTTAAGACCTCCGTGATTATTAGTGAGGGTCTTAAACCGCTTAACTCAGCTAAAGCTAGGCTAAGTTCCGTATGCCCTCTCCTAACCCTAACACCCCTGCCCAGTAGTATCGGGAGGTGTCCCGGCGCCACGAACTCAGAGTAGAATTTCCTCACAGCTAGTGCGGTCTTCCCCTCCTCAGTAATTAAACGAACCACCTCATCTAATTCCCTGACTGTCTTAGCTTTATCAGAGTCTCTAATCCCCGTCTTAACACTCACGTGATTCACCCATAAGCTGAAGTTCGGCGGGTCCCCGTAACCCAGCCTCTTACGCGTCAGCTCCCCGTAACCCAGCAACCGAAACGCCTCCTCCAAGTATTGGAGACCTAGGACAGACCCTACCTCCCTGCTGGTGACGTAGCAGGTTAAGCCGCCGGCGAACTTCCTGGAAATAGTTATTGCGTGGGTATCGACGGCGCCGGCAAAGAACACCATGTCCGCCTCACCCTCCCTGCTCTCAGAGTCGTATATGAAGACAGGCTTCCCAACCCTCAGCAACTCTAAAGCCTTCCTCAGCATCCCACATCACTAAAACATTGTGGTTGAGTAGTTTTAAAGGTTGTGCCAGGACTGTCTTGCTCCGGAGGTAACTCACTCGGTCCTTAGCTCTTAGCAGGTAGGTCATCAGTATGAGGGAACCTGCCTCAGCAGCTAAAGTGTAGGGTATTAAGTAGGTTGGGTTCAGCGTGTATATGGTTCCGGCGATCACGCCCCCGAACATCCACGCAGCACCGTAAACAAGTCCGTAAGTGCCGTAAGCGAGTGCTCTCCTCTCAGGTTCTACCAGGTCTGGTATGGCGGCACGCATGTTCGTCTCATATATTGACATGATAGCCCCCCAGACAGCAGCAACCAAGTATGCTGCGGTCTTGGTGTTGGTTAGGAGGAGTGGCGGTATTAGGGAAGCTAGTAATGGTGTTAATATGAGTGATTTCAGACCTACCTTATCGTAGAGATAGCCTACCGGGAAAGCTATCAGAGCGTCGACACCCATCGCCAGAGCGTACATTAAGGAGATTTCAGGGTCGCTGAGCAGGCCGTACTCCTTCACGTGGTAGGATATTAGCGACCAAGCCAGGTAGCCGACAGTCATGAGTGAGAGGGAAGCCGAGAAAATATTGAATTTCTTGCCTAGACCACGACCCACCACAGTCTTCCTCAAGCTAACGCTCCTCACCTTAGGGTACGTGGTGTAGGCCGTGAACAAGCACGCAAGAGAAACCGCGGCGGGAACCGCTAGAATAGAGAAAGCTAGTCTGTAGTCCTCTCCCGACGTGCTTAAAACGAAAGTTACTAGGAGAGGCCCTGAAACAGCCCCAACCTGATCCATAACCTCATGTAGTCCGAAGCCCTTACCCCTACCTATCCCCTCAATAACCTCCGATAATATCACGTCCCTCGCAGGGGCTCTCAAACCCTTACCCAACCTCTCGACGATGAAGAGCGCTAGAGCTATTTCCCACCTACCGGCTAAAGCTAGTGCTGGGACAGCTAATAAGTTAATCAAGTAGCCAGCCACGGTCAAACCCCATAAGACCCTACTACTCCTTAGCCTGTCAGCTACGTACCCGCTGAAAAACCTCGTTAAATATCCTAAGAACTCCCCGATAGTCACGGCACCAGCTACTAACGCGGTCCCCTCAAGAATCTTCAAGTATGCTCCTGATACACCCCTAGCACCCTCGTAAGTCATGTCAGCAAACAGCGAGACAAGACCTAATAAAATGAACGTCAGAAGCAACTTCTTATTCGTCCCCCGCCACCTCAACTACATACTTAAGGACTCATTAATAAATTTCCTGAGTACCAATAATATCGGTGTTCGGAAGGTGGGTGAGGAACCCCTGCTAGACTTAGTCAACCTGTTATACGCTGTTAGTAAGGAAGAGAAAGAGAAGCACCCTAGGAGAGCAGACACGTACTGGGTCACGGATCTCGTGAGGTGTGTACTTAAGAGAGAGTATGAGCTTAAGTATCCTGAGCTGGTTGAGAAAGAAATCTTCACGCCGGTCTTCATACTGGGAACCCTAGTTCACAGGGGTTTGCAGGAGCTGCTTAAGAGTATTATGGGTGAAGGAGTATCCACGGAGGTTGAGGGGAGTCGTGAGGTTGTCTTGCCTGACGGGAGGAAGGTGGTCGTCGAGGGTAGGGCGGACATAGTGGTTAAGATAGGTGACGAGATGATCGGGGTGGAGATAAAGACGGCTAGAAGCGATTATGAGCTGCCTAAACCCCAACACGTGGATCAAGCCAGAATATATAACTGGCTCTTCAACCTCAACCAAACAATACTAGTGTACATAACCCCGGAGAGAGTAACCCAATACCTCGTAAGTGATAAGGCCACCGAGGATGAGGTCATAAGCAGGATAACGTCTAGGAAGATCCCGAGGTACGACTGGGAGTGCAAGTATTGCAGCTATTCAGTCATGTGCCCCTACAAGGTGCCGATCAAGTAAGCTACGGCATTTCCTCCTCAAGCAGTTGTTTATTTATTTTCAATCCCCACCACCTACTCCTCAACGACTACACCCTCATTCAAAGGTTTAGGAGCTCATGAGGGGCGTAAGCTAATGAGGCTAATCACCCTCCCTCAGCAAGTACTCCAGCGGTACGTACACGTACCCGGTCCCGTAATTTAGCTCGTAGAAAAGCTCGTATAAGGCTCTCTCCAGAACCCAAGCCTTGAGAGAGTTGATGAATACTCCCTCATCGTCGAGTCCCTGAATCTTCTGCAAGCTCATGTTCCTCAGGTACTCTCTTAGCAGTGAGTTAAAGACTGTGTCCTGCCATTCGAGAGCCTCACTACTTGACTCGCGTTCCTTGACGAATTCGTGGAAGACTTCCGCTAGGCTCTTCTTCCTCGCCTCCGCGTAAGCGAACATCGTCACGTAGTGGAGGGATCTTAACAAGCATGCGAGATCTCTTGACGCCGTCTCCAAGACCGACCTCCTCTGCCCTGTCCTACCGGGTTCCCCCTCAAAGTCTATTAATATGAAGTTCTCGCCGTTGTAGAGTGTTTGAGCTAGGTGTAGGTCGCCGTGAGTCCTAATAAGCCTCAGACCACGTAGCTCTTTAAGACTTCTCTCCAGCTTGTTCAGCGAGTCCTCTATAACGTGCGTTACGTCAACCCTTAACTCGACCCCCAGCTTCTTCAGCGATTCCCGAGCCTTAGCTTCCTGATACCTCACGTCGCTTAACCAAGCATCAACCGCCTCGTCCGTTGCTTTCCTAGGCAAGCACCACTCCTCATCACATAAACTCATGGCTTCATGGAATAACGCGACCACCTTACCTAACTTACGCGCCTTAACTTCTATATCGTCTCTCACACCCTCCCTAAAGTATCTGAGAGCGCTGAGGTAGAAAGGCATGCCGCCATCCCCCACCGACTCCACGTATCTAGTCATCACCGCGACCACAACACCTCCTAGCAAAACCTCTAAAGCTAGTTTAGGTGAGTAAGGGAACCCTCTCCTAGACAGATACCTGAGGAATCTCGGCTCACTTAACTCTGGGGAGAACGTCCTGTAACCTTTTAAGACGTACCTCTCACCACCTACCTCAACAACCGATATCACGTTAGTCCAAGCGGTAGGCAAGGCCTTAACCATTACCTGACCCTCCGGGAATACATCGTATTTCCTGACCTCTAGCAACCCTCCACCACTAATCAAGTTCTTAACGTACTCAACCGTGTACTCGCCCTCTACGTACTCACCGTCCTTGATGGTCACAGGTGCGAAGACCTGCTGCGACCTAACCTTTATGAGAAACCCTTTCAGACCCTCCCCTAGGTTGAGGGTGATCACCTCATCTGGCGGAACCCCCTTAAAAGGGTACCACCTCCTACCAACAACCCACTCAACGGCCTCGTCCCTGCAACAAGCCACCCACACACCACCTAATTAAGTTATGTCGTGAAATATAATCTGGTGTTGGTGGTTGGGTGTGGTTGCACGTGAAGCGGATGAGAACACGTGTATTCTGGAGAGGAAGCCTATCTTCATATTCGTTATCCACTTCCACCAACCAGTAGGTCAGTTAGGTGAGGTTCTTGAAAGACTATTCGAAAACAGTTATAAGCCGTTGATGAACACGCTCATGAAGTACCGCGCGCCTGTAGCACTACACTTCTCGGGTCCCCTACTCTTATACGCTAAAGAGCACTACCCAGACTTCCTAGAACTCATCAGGAAATCCGGTGATTTAGGGTTTCCGGAGTTCGTCGGAGGCGCTTACTCTGAAGCCATACTCCCGCTAATACCTATCGAGGACCGCGTTGAGCAAGTCAGGAAATACAACGAGCTTTTCAGGAAGTTAATCGGTGATTACCCCCTCAAGGGTTTCTGGCTGCCTGAGAGGTTCTGGGATCAAACAATACCTTCAGTGATCAGTAGGTTCGGGTACGAGTACGTCTTCGTAGACGACCAACTACTCTACTCTAAGGGCATGAAGTGGGGTGATAGCAAGTATTTGTGGGTCACTGAAGACTCGGGAAAGCCCCTCAAGCTATTCTTCATAGACACTGAGATCAGGTATAAGCTGCCTTGGTCGCCGATACCTGAGGTGGTGGAGTACATAACCAGGATCTCCGGGCTTGAGGGACGTCCCTACGTCTTGTGGGGTAGTGACGCGGAGAAGTTCGGTGAGTGGAGGCCGTGGGACGTCACCGGCAAGTGGCTTGAGGAATTCCTTCAAGTCTCGGCGAAGAACGACAAATACTGTATTCTAAGACCTAGAGATTACGTAAGGCTGGGGGTCCCTAGAGGGCTTACTTACCTGCCTCACGGAAGTTACGATAAGATGATGGAGTGGAGTGGGGGGCTGGTATGGAACTTCCTAACAAAGTATAGTGAGTCTAACAACATGCATAAGAAACTCATACACGTCAGGGATAAGGTGCTTAAAGCTGAAGCACGTAGTAACTCCAGACTTGAGGACGCGTGGGACTACATACACCTAGCCGAATGCAATGACGTTTACTGGCACGGACTCTTCGGCGGGACTTACATACACCATTTAAGAGCTGAGGTCTACAGGAACCTAATAAGAGCTGAGAACATCGCGGACGGGATTCTAGGCGGTTACGGCACCAGGAAAACAGATTTCGATTTTGACGGGACGGACGAAGTACTGATTGAGGGGAGATCACTCAACGCTTACGTGAAGCCCTCTGACGGCGGCACATTATTCGAGCTAGATTACAGGGAGCGGGGAAGGGAATGTAATTTAGCTAATATTATGTCGAGATATCCTGAAACATACTTGAGTGATGTCCCATACTACACGCACGACACCTACAGAAGAGCTTTGTTCAGAGACTTCATAGCCGAGAACATGGCTAGCTTGAGGGAGTGGGTGAGTAGGGGGGGTGGCTACACCACGGAAAACCTGGTGAGTATCTCAGACTACGTCTTAAGCGAGTTAAGGAATTCAGGCGTAGCTTTGAGGTCTAGATTTAAAGACTTGGAGATCGTTAAAGAGTATTACTTAAGTGACTCAACACTAACCACCACTTACTACTTAGGTAACACACCAAGAAAGGATGAGGCCCTACTCATCGAGCTCCCGTTCTCCCCATACTCACTAAACGAGTTAAGACTTGAGGTTAGCGGGGAGGTCGTTGAGGTCGGTCAGTACGCGGAAACTAACGAGTTCACACTAGCTTCCGAGAGTAACGCAATCAAGGTGAGGTTAAGTGAGGTCGTTAATTTATGGAGCTGGAAACACGTAACCCTATCAAGAACTGAAAAAGGGGTGAAGGAGTCGTTGCAGGGATTGGTAATCGCTTTAGGGTTGAAGATAAGTGATCTAGCTGGGGGAAACCTTAAAATCACGCTGCACATCACCTAACCCTTCTAGGGAAGCTGACACGCCCTCAACACAATATGAGGAACCCGTACTCGCCGAAAACAAGTTCGTCACTCCTCATGTTAACTCTCCTGGACACGGCAGGTCTTAGGTCACTCACCACCTTGCTAGTCGTGCCCGTCTTCCCAGACATGTTAACGATTATTGACGCTTGACTCGAGCTTAAGTACCTGTTTATTATGAGTAAGTCCCCCGCCTTACTCATGCTCATTAAGCCTCTCCTTATCGGCGGGCATGACCTCCTCACTTGAATTAATTCCTTAACTAGCTTCAGGAGTTCCTTATCCCACCTACTCTCATCCCATACCATGCCTCTCCTATTGTCAGGGTCGCCCCCGCCGACCATCCCCACCTCATCCCCGTAGTATAAGGATGGGGAGCCCGCCAAACAGAATAAGAGAACGTAGGCAACCTCAAGCTTGTAGGGATCGCTTACCAAGGTCTTTATGCGTGGCGTATCATGAGAGCCTAACAAATTATATAGTGAGAGATTCTTTAACGGCGAGAGCACGGAATACCTACTCATGGAGGAAGTAATGAATTGATTTAAGTCCATCATGCCGTTAAGAACCGCTAAAACATCCCTCATGAGCCCGTAATTCATTAAGGAATCGTACCGTTCGTTACTCAGCAGTTCCTCTAGGTAGGTAGGGTCACTCGTAGCCTCACCCAGCAATAACGTTCCCTCCCTCCTCGACCTCAATACCTTCTTAAGCATCTCAACGAACTCCGGCGGTAGTGCCTGACCCACATCCATCCTGAACCCGTCAACCCCTACGTCAACCCAGAAATCAATTACCTTAATTACGTAGTCTCTCACACGATCGTTTAAGACGTTTAATTTAGGCATCACCTTAACGTCTAGGAAGGTCTCGTAGGGAACCTCACTCAGCCTAGATATCGAGTCACGCAACTCAACGCAATTAATCCTCCCTCTCAAGAAATTCTTAACCAGCCTCACGAGGTCTTCACCGGGTTCTTGATGGAAGTAGTAGAGATCACGGTACTCCCTACTTAAGACAGCCTTAACGAATAACTCGTTACATACCGACGTGTGGTGTACCGGGAGATCGATGACCACCCTAATACCCGCTTCCCCAGCCTTACTGAGGAGTTCTTTAAATAGTTTTAGGTCGCCTAGCCTAGGATCTACGCTGAAGTAATCTTCCACGTCATACCTATGGTATGAGGGAGACTTAAATATGGGTGTTAGGTAGAGAGTCTCAACACCTAATCCCTTAATGTAGTCTAGCGAGTCAATAATCCCCCTCAAATCCCCTCCTAGGAAGCCGTGGGGTCTTGGAGCAGTATCCCACCTTAAGTTATTGTTGCCTACTCCCTCACCCGATCTCCTGAAGCTGTCGGGGAATATCAGGTAGTACGTGGTCCCTAAATACCATGGAGGGGCCTCCGCAAACTCTCCGGTGAAGTTGATGAAGCTCTCATCACCTAAGCCCCCACCACCGTACGTCAGCATATCCCCGTCTCTAGTCTTAAGGAAGAATCTGTAGAGGATTTTCTTAGAAGTAACCTCGGGTACGACGACTTCGTGGATAGCGTAATAACCAACACGACCCACCCTATCAGCTCTAACGAGCTTCCTTACCCCGTCAACCAATACCTCAACATAACACTCCTCGATAACGCTTGAATGCGTCCTAACCCTCAGTACTAGACTACCCTCATATATTGAGGCGTGGGAAGGGTCTGCAGGTATGTGGGTCGCGTGCCATGGCTTGATAGAGTTAGGGCTTACCTCACCTAACTTAGCGAGAGACATTATTAGCTCGAGGTTCTTATTCTCTGGGAAAGGTCTTAAGTAAGTCTTCTCAGGATTCTCAGGATCTAAGACGGTCTTAGAGTCGTTTACTACGAAGACGTAGGGGTACTCACCATCCCATACCCTGACCTCAATACCCCACCGACCACCTCTCCTAGATAGTCTGAAGTAGCTTGGTGCGAAGGAGGTGAATGTAGATGATAGGTAGACGTTCCTGTAACTCGCGTCAGGTATGGAGAAGGTCGCGATTAACCTGCCGTAGTGCGGCCCTAACCTCTCCCGCCCCACTACCTCGTACATCACTCATCGTTAGCTAGTTAACTCTTAACGTTAAAAGCGTTGTAGGATGGCTAACTAGAAATGAGTTCTCCTGTGTTAGGGTCGAAAAACTTTATTCTCTCTTTGACGAACCTGACCCTCACCTTACTCCCTATACTGTATAGCTTACTGCCGTGCGTCCTACTCTTGATGACGTTGTCGGATAGCTTCAGCGTCACTATAGTTTCGGAGCCCAGGGGTTCTGAGACCACGACCTCTGCGTCAGCGTCATATGATCCGTCATCAACTAGTAGCACGTCCTCAGGCCTCACCCCGAACACCACCTCCTTACCTACGTACTCCCTCAAACCACTCACTTCAGGGAGTCCTGAGAGGTTCATCACGTACTCCCCTAACCTCACCTTAGGGTCGTTGCTCTCCACCCTAGCTCTCATGAAGTTCATTCCGGGGGATCCTATGAAGCTAGCTACGAACATGTTCCTCGGGTTGTTGTATAGTTCGAGGGGCTTTCCTACCTGGAATACCTTACCGTAATTCATCACGGCAATCCTGTCAGCTAGAGTCATCGCCTCAACCTGATCGTGTGTCACGTATATCGTGGTGACCTTAAGTCTTAGCTGCAATCTCTTTATCTCAGCCCTCATCTCAGTCCTTAACTTAGCGTCTATGTTGCTTAAGGGCTCGTCAAGAAGCCACACGTTAGGTTCCCTGACGAGAGCTCTAGCTAGAGCTACCCGCTGCTGCTGCCCTCCAGACAGCTGCGCGGGCTTCCTGCTCAGGAGTTCAGAAATCTTAAGTAACTTAGCAACCTCCCTAACCTTACGGTCTATTTCACTCTTACTCAGCTTCAGTTCCTTCCTCCTAACCATTAAGGGGAAAGCGATGTTATCGTAGACACTCATGTGTGGGTACAGCGCGTAATTCTGGAAAACCATCGCGATATTCCTCTCCTTAGGCGTCTTATGATTCACTACCTCACCATCTATCCTTATCTCCCCCTCCTCAGGAACCTCCAAACCAGCTATCAGTCTGAGAGTAGTTGTCTTCCCGGAACCTGAAGGACCTAATAAAACAAAGAACTCACCGTCTTCTATGTCGAGACTCACCTTACTCACGGCCTCAACCTTACCATACCTCTTAGTCACGTTAATTAGGGAAACCCTAGACACACATCCACCCATCAAATAATACGTTAGAAAAAATAATAAAGTTGATTATAGCTTGAAAAACCTTTATTCCTACTTCTTCCTGAAGAACACGTACCCTAGAAGAACACCTATGATCAACAATATGATACCGACAGCTATAGTTGTTGTCCAGTCAGTAACGTATTCCGGAACAGGTTTCGGGATCTCCGTAGTGACGGTAGCTGTGGTAGTCTTAGTGATTGTCTCAGTAACCGTCTTAGTAACTGGCTGAGGCGGCGGTGCCGGGACACCCCCCACTACGGCAGGGGTCCCCTCCAGTGTTTGAGGGTCTACCCTATAGGAGGTTAGCATAGCGTATTGAGCGTCAGCCGTCGGTGCTAGGAGATCTATTACTAGGGGGGCTACGTTAGCGGCTAGAGCGTAGGTATCAGCACCGCCGAACTTCCACTCCTCAGCCGATAACCCAACGGCCCTCAGCTTACTTGCTTCAAAGCCGTCGTAACCGGACACCGTGACCACGTACTTCCAGCTAGCTATGTTATCAACATCTACTAGCAGCGACGTGTCTATCAGCGCTATTATAGCGTTCATTGAAGCGTCTGCGTAGACCGTGAAGCCCGACCCCCCAGCCTTAGCTACTAGAGAACCGGTAGCGTCGTAAATCGCCGAGACCTGGCCTTGAGGCGCCGGCTCCTCACCCCACCCAGGAGTTAAAAGTATCGCGTAGTGCCACGCGTAATCATTAGATACGACCACCTTCAGCCCGTAGGTAGATGTGTTAGTGGTTCCCGTAGCTGTCGTCCTCACGTAAACCTGCACGTGCTGTAAGCAGAAGCCCGCGGGACCTCCCCAAGGATTACCGCCTAAATTCCTCAGAAAGACTACTAAAGCTACGTGAGTGGAATTCTTCATAACCATGAAGCCAGTCAAGTCAAAGACTCCTGGCTGGAATACCGCGTTGGTAGGGTATGTGTAGTTACCGGTACCCTTATCATCACCTACAGGATCCGAAGCACTGAACACCACGACCATAGGCTCCTGAGAATAAGCAATCACACCAGCCATCACCGAAGCCAACACCAAGACTAAGAGACTCAATACACCCACAAACCTACTCATTACAAACACCTCATAAAATATATTGAAGCAAGAGTTAATAAACATAAAGAAAAACTAAGCCGAGAAAACACGCCTCAACCCTCAAACACCACCACGCAAACCCATCCAGCAAAACATAAAAAGACACGTTGAGGCTGAAACCTTAAAAAACAACTCATAACGTTAAGAAAATAATTGAGGGAATAAATAAATGAATACAAAGAGAAAACTAATAGCACTACTAGCTATAGCAACACTAGTAAGCATAGTAAACGCCAGCGTCTTCGTATACTACCCAATAAACATAACCATATCACCCCAAAGACCACCAATAGTATTTGTAGAGGGAGGCAACGCTAATCAAAGCGACCTGTGGGGTAACACAATAACAGTTAATATTGGCGACAGAGGCACGAGCCTCGCCATAGAAGTTCACCCAACACTACAGAGGAACTACTACTACGACATAGCGATAATCAAAAATTATGATTCAAACACTGCTTACTATGTAAAATTCAGGGTCACGCAAGCTATAACTGATGATGGAGTTACCGGAGCATACTTAATAATTAATAGTTCTAGCGCTCAATACTTAATTAATTTAAGGAA
>DAIRVF010000003.1:0-23516 GCA_036802965.1 Zestosphaera sp. | reverse complement strand
GACCTAATATTGGGAGGCCATCCATAGAGGCTCGCTACCAAAACAGGTATTGCTTGAGGTGCTAAGACGCCTTTCTCGGTGATTATGGCGTCCACGTATTCTGGCGGCGTAACATCGAAGAGCGGCGCACTAACCCTTACCCCCTTCGGAAGCTCCTGAATCCTCTCCTTAGGTATGACGAGGCTTGCGTCTTCGAGGAACACTTGCTCAATTAATTCGCCGAAGACGGTTTCAAACGATAATTTGTAAACCCCTGCTAAGACGAATAAACGAGCTCTAGCTTCCTTAGCAGCTAGAGCGATCGCTGAAGTACCTACCTTATTTACTACAGCACCGTTTATCGCTATAGCGTCCGCACCGACTAACACCTTACTCACCCGCTTCATCACGTACCTAACGGCAGAGTCCACTATTAACGTAGTTTCAATTCCTAACCTACTCAGGTTGCTGGCGGTCACCCTACCTTCCCCTATAGGCCTAGACTCAGTCACGTAAACCCTGAACACTGAGCCCCTCTCAATCGCTTTCTTAAGAGTCCTCAGCACCGTAGTACTGTAAGAGTGTGTTAAGATAGTGTCTCCGTCTTCAACTCTCTTAGAACCTATCTCAGCTATCGTGTCCCTAACCAAGTCAAGTTCTTTAATCAGGGAGTCCACGATACGTTGTGTAACCTCCACGGCCTCCTCAAACCCTCTCTCGTTTTTCACAGCAACAAACTCTTCAAGATATTTACGAAGCACATTCTCCACTACCTGCGAGGAAGGTCTGGAAGCAATCACTGAAGGGATGAAGCTGACTAGGAAATCCTTGAAGGTGCTCTTACAAGAACCCGCCGCCTCTCTCACGATCTCTAACGAACTCACAGCAACCTCCGTAGACCCTAACACCATGCCCCTACCGACGTCTTGAATAAACCTACTAGCTCTGCGCTGAACATCCTCGCATGCCACGTAATCCACGGCTTGAGACACCACCCAACACTTCAAACAGCTTATGATGTAATATTTTTGGCAGGTTTTAAAGACACACCCACTTTTCCGATACGCCCCTCTAGCCGGGGCGTGCTCCAGGAAAAATCAGTTACTTGTTTGGCGTCTCCTTATACCTATCTTAACCCTCATCCCCTCAATATCCCAGTCTTCCACGAACATGTCTTTCGAGACCTTATCGAAGATTTGCGTTGCTCTGACCTCCCTAGCTATATATTCTTTCAGGGAATCCACAGCTTCTTTAAGTTCTCTCTCGTCAGTCTCTATGCCTACCTCAATGAATTCGTCTACATATAGGTTTACTTTATTACGCATTACCTGAATCCTCCTAATTATTTCTCGTGAGAGAGCTTCGTTAAGTAATTCTCTATCGAGTTTCTTAGGCATGCAGACCGTGAACTTATCTGAGGTTAGGGTGGAGTACTCACCTCCCTCACAAACTGAAGGTAGTTTCTCCGTCAAGACCACTTCCTTAGCGTTGGCTAAGAACTTAAGTATCTCCTTAAGTTCCTCGATCTTCTCAAGCGTTTCTTTGGTCGTAGACACGTAGACTGTTCTCGCAGGCCACCTCAACTTCAGGCCTAGGGAGTTTCTTAAAGCCGCGACCGCGCTGAAAGAGTTAAAAACTTCGTTGAATGCCTCCTCTAATTCAGGGTTCACGTATTCCTCATCTACGCTCTCAAGACTGCTTAAGTGCACGCTCTCCTCTAAAGACTTCTCGTAGTACTTGAAGAATCTCTGCCAGAGCACCTCGGCTAGGTGCGGGGTTACGGGAGCTAACATCTTGAGAGCTCTCTTCAGAACGTAGTATAAGACGGAGTAAGCCACGAACCTATCACTACTCTCCTCCTCCCAAACTCTCCTCCTTATTAGCCTGAGATACCTGTGACTCAAGTCCTCGACGAAGAAGGAGATAAGGTTCTTGACAGCTATGTGTATGTTGTATGACTTCAGCTCTTCTAGGTATTGACTCATCACAGTATTCACTCTGGAGAGAACCCACCTATCTTCCACTCTCGCGTTCGGCAGTAAGTCACTCAACTTATGGGTTTCTGGATTGAACTTATCCAGCGTCATGTACGTGTGGGCGAACCTGAACACGTTCCAAACTATGTTGAGTGATGTCATCACGTTCTTGATCTCGTCTTCGTTATATATGAAGGGGTCGCCGGGCGGGTACGTACTCAGTATGTAAAGTCTCAAAGCGTCAGCACCGTGCTTTCTAAGAGCTTCTTCAGCGTAGACTACGTTGCCTAGATGTTTAGACATCTTACGACCATACTTATCTAGTATTAGCCCCTGAATTAAGATGTTTTTGTATGGGGCTTTACCAGTCAGCATCACGGAAGTCACTAGGAGAGAGTAGAACCAGCCCCTAGTCTGGTCCACGCCCTCCGTTATGAAGGTGTAGGGGAATAACCTGCCGAATAATTCCCTGTTCCTAAGGCCGTCGACGCTGGCATACCAAGCTATCCCACTATCGATCCATACGTCGATGACATAAGGCTCCCTCTCCCACTTCTCGCAATCCTCGGTTCGTATCTCAACCCTATCTATCCAGGGTCTATGAGTTAGTTCAAAGTCGCTGAATTCCCCTGCATTAATCGCCAGCTTCTTCAATTCCTCTAAACTCCCCACGACTAATAGCTTGTTCTGGTTGTCTTTACACCTCCATATCGGTAGTGGGGTTCCCCAAATACGTGACCTGGAGAGGGTCCAGTCCCTAGCGTTAGCGACCCAATTAGTGAATCTCTCCTTAAGCTTCAGCGGGTATATATTCACCCTCTCTAACTGATCCATGAGATTATTCTTTATCTTACCTATGTCTATAAACCACTGTTTATCAGCCCTATATATCAGCGGTGTATGACATCTCCAGCAGTGGGGATACGCGTGCGTTATAGTACCGGAATAAATCAGTAACCCTTTGGATCTCAAGACCTGAATTACCTTCTTCGACGCCTCATCAACGCTAAGACCTTGGAAAACCCCGGCATCGCTGTTGAACACCCCGTTGATTTCCACGTTGCTGGTTATCGGTAAGCCGTGCTTAGAACCTAGCTCGAAATCCTCTGGACCGTGTCCGGGAGCTATGTGCACCAACCCAGTGCCTTCCTCCAGCGATACAAACTCGCCTACAAGCACTTTATGAGCGTTGCCATGCAACTTATGTAGGGGGACCTCCTCACCTAACGGGTGTTCGTACTCTAATCCGGCAAGTCTCCCCCCTTCCACTACCTCAACACACTCACCCGTAACCCTAGCTAAGCTTAAGACTTCCTGCATCCTCGATTCCGCAACCCACCAAAACTCATCACCTACCCTGACCTTGCAGTAGCTACCTTTAGGGCTCACGGCCACTGCCTCGTTATCTACCAGTGTCCACGGGGTCGTAGTCCATATTAGGAGGTACGTGTTCGAGGCGTTCTTGACTTTAAACTTCACTATTATTGATGGGGAGATCTTCTCTTCGTAACCTAGGTCTACCTCCGCGTCACTTAAGACGGTCTCGCATCTAGGGCAGAACGGGAGTACCCTATAACCCTCGTAGAGTAAATTGTCATGGTATGCTTTCTTTATCAAGTACCACACGTGCTCGATGTACTCAGGCTTCCTAGTCTCGTACGCGTTCTCTAAGTCTAGCCACAACGCTATGTCGATGGTGGCTTGCGTTTCCCAGAACTTCAGGTAATAGTCTACTAACTCGTTACACTTCCTAATGAACTCTTCCGGAGATATTCTTTCTCCAATCTCCTTCTTATGCCTTATCCCTAACTTCTTCTCAGTCTCCACCTCGACTGGCAGGCCCTGCTCGTCCCACCCTCCCTGAGCCCACACGTTATAGCCGCGCAACCTCATGAACTTTAAAACGAAGTCCTTGTATATTCTCCCTCTTAAATGCCCTATGTGGGGAACTCCATTCGCTGTGGGGGGTCCCTCCAAGAATGAGAATATAGGTTTTCCCTCTTCCCAAGACCTCCACTTAGCGGGTATGTTATTTGCTTCCCAGAATTTCCTAGCTTCCTTCTCTACCTCACTCAACTTCAGGCGTCCTAAATCAATACTGGACACCAATATCACCTTACTCCAGGTCTTAATAAGTCTTGAAATTTTAAGCAATACGCAGATCTAGCAACCACTCACTACGTTGAGGAACATACCATGCACTTAATAAAAAGGTTTTTAATGTGCGTAGTCGTTTAAACATGTCTATGTTAAATTTCAGGAAGTTAATGAGAGCTCAGATTTTAATACCGCTTTACTAAAGATATAGTATTGGGACATTCAATGCCTAAAATCAAGACTAAATTAGTTTCATGGGATGAGATAGTAAGCTGGGCTCGCGACTTATCTAGGAAAATCGAGGAATCTAATTACAGGCCTGACGTGGTAGTAGCTATAGCTAGAGGGGGCTTCGTCCCGGCAAGACTCGTTTGTGATTTCCTGATGATCGAGAACCTAATCTCCATTCAATCACAACACTGGACTGAGGCAGCCAAGGTTGAGGAGAAAGCGATAATTAAGTTCCCTTACAAGCTAGACTTGAACAACGGTAAGGTCTTAATAGTTGACGATATCGTGGACACAGGAGATTCCGTGCTACTCGCTAAAGACTTCATACGTAAGAATTGGAACGTGAGTGACGTGAGGGTTGCGGTACTTCAGTGGATATCCCCGGTCGCTAAGTTCAAGCCAGACTACTACAGCGTTGAGGTTCGTGAGTGGATATGGTTCCAGTACCCTTGGACGAGGCTGGAGGACACGTATCAGTTTCTTAAGAGGATCTTAAGTGAGGAGGGAAAGTACAAGAAGTCCTGGACTTTCCAAGAGTTAGTGAGTAAGTTCAAGGAGTGGTACGAGATTGACGTCGGTGAAGAATACTATAAAGACGCAGTTGAGTGGCTACTCAAGAATAAGGTCCTCATGGTTGAGGGGGGCTACTACGTATTAACTACCTAGATATGTTTCTTTTAATTTCTCCTTAGCTACGACCTCAGCTTCTGAGATAATCTTCTTAGCTTCCTCCACGTCAGGGAGTAGCATATTCCTCGACTCAGGGAAGGTATCGAGGATGTCGTTAGCTCTATCCACCAAGTCTTCAAGAACTATCGAGAGGTCAGGGATCTCCCTCACGTCACCCATCATCTTACTCAACACTTCCTTAGCTGTCGCTATGTCGTTGCTCGTGACGTTGATGAACCCGATGGTTTCTAACTTAATTATGAGGACCTCGAGAAGCGCCTCAACCTTCACGAGAGAGTTATATAAACCCTCGTAAACCTTTATGTTCCGCAATATCTCATTCCTCAGTAAAGGCTCGTTAACTTGAGCAAGCCTGTTTTGAAGCCTGTTAATATTTTCCTGTACTCTAGACCTGTAGAAAAACACCTTCTTATGCAGTTGTTTCAAGTCAATTATAAATTTCCCGATGTTCCTCAAATTCAGCTTAGGCTCTCTAGATCTCCTACCAAATATAATAGTCCCCTAACAATAACTCAAGGTATGATAAGTATTTAAGAATACACCCTCATACTAAAACACGCGGAAAAATCTTTTTAATCTCCCTAAGACTTGTAAATATTGGGTCCCCCGGTAGCTCAGCGGTAGAGCACCCGGCTGTAGTCAGCCCCGGAGGGTACACAACCAAACAAGCCCTCCGGCAGGAACCGGGGGGTCGGGGGTTCGAATCCCTCCCGGGGGACCACAACAATTCTTAGATGAACACAAAATAACGTTTGAAGTAATCGATTGAATGAATTATTTAAAAGCTCAGACGTGTCATGTTATGATATTTTTGCTAACATATTTCAAACAATACTTAAATATTATCTTAGCCTTACATTCTTGAGGTGCTTTAAACATGTATATCTGGGCTTTAATCGTCGTCATAGCTTATTTAATCTTTATGTTAAGTCTTGGTTTCTATGCCGCCAAATACAAGATTAAGACAGCTGAGGATTTGGTACTTGCTGGCAGGAGAGTTGGCGTGCTAATCGTTGCCGCATCCCTAGCAGCAAACAATATAGGTGGCGGTAGTACCGTGGGTGTCGCCGCTCGCGCTTACGGTGGTTGGGGTTTATCCGCTGGTTGGTACATTATGACAGCTGCTCTAGCCATGATACCTGTAACATACATATTTTACTTGATGAGACGAACTAGGGCCTGGACATTACCTGACGTTATTTCGGACCGTTTTGGAGCCCCATCACATATAGCTACCTCCGTGCTTCAGATGATATCTCTATCTACTTTAACGGCCTCTCAAATACTTGCATCGGGAACTATATTCGCAGCATTAACCGGGTTATCTTTCGAGATTGGTGTTCTTCTAGCCGGGATAATAACGATTGCTTACACTATACTAGGGGGGTTATGGGCAGACGTGTTAACGGATTTCATTCAATTCCTCATGATAAGCCTGGGAATGTTAATAGCCCTACCTTTCATAATACTTAACGCAGGCGGCTGGGATACCATAGTCAAGAACATACCCCCCTCAGAAATTGATCCATTCAAAGCAGGCTTCAACACTATCGGGAGTTTATTCTTTATGTACATAATAACGTTTATTACAGGGGCTGAGATGGTATCGAGGGCTTTAGCTTCTAAAGACGAGAAAGTAGCTATGAAGGGTTCCCTGCTCTCAGGACTGCTCATGGGTCTCTATGCGTTCGTGCCAGCCATAATAGGTTTAGTCGCCTTAGGAACCATGTCGGGAATTAGGTCTAGCGACGCTTACGCTAAGGTAATGCTCGGTTACGCGCCGGAGGTGATTGCCGGCATAGGGCTTGCGGCAATCCTAGCTGCAACAATGTCTAGTGCTGACTCAGACATGCTAGGTGCTTCATCTATTTTTGCCATCGATATTTGGAAGAGGTACATTAAGAAGAACGCTTCTGATAGAGAGATACTAATCCTAACTAGAGTGGGAGTAGTAGTAGTCGGTGTCTTAGCCATGCTGGCAGCTCTCACGGGGTTTGATATAATCACTATAAACACGTTTGCTTTCATGTTAAGGTCGGCCGGCCCGTTCGCACCATTCGTTTTAGGGATTTTATGGAAAAACGTGACTAAAGAAGCTGGCTTCGCGGCCATAGTATGTGGCAGCATAGCTGGCGTCTACTGGAGGCTCATAGGTCAGCCTTACGTTGGTGATTCAGTTTTCGGTGCGCTAGTAGGTCTCGTGGCTTTTATCTTAGTATTAATGTTAGGCAGAGCCGTGAAGAAATAAGTGTGAGTATCGTGCAAACAAAAATTTAAATTTATTGTTTGTTTTTGTAGCAAGTCTTGAAAGATACCTCTACTAATAAATACCTTAGTAATTCTATAACTCCCCTAGCAACATCTATTTTCCTTCTGGCGTTGGGCAGTATGGCGTCTGGATAGTCTAAGTGTTGAAGGTGTTCGTATATTATCTCCATTAGGTTGAAGAACTCCATGGCTTCACTTAATGATTTCTCTAGCGAGAGTAGTGTTAGGACATATCTCTTGAGCTCCCCTATCACGTCAAGTAATCCTAGCACGTAAGGCACGTAATCAATACCTAGCTCCTCAGAAACTACTAACTTCCTATTCTTGACCAAATTGTAGAAGATTTCTGCCTCAGCATACTCGCTTAAGTAATCGATGACCATGTTAGTGAATTCGTAACAAGGGTGTTTACTGAGTACGTCACGTAATCTAGCGTTGGCTTCTCTCAGCTTGTGAAGACTTTCCTCAGCTTCCACCCACTTACCGGAATGTATGTAGGTTATCACGTAACCAGAATTCCTCACCATCTCGCGACCTAACTTAATCAGGTTCTCCCGAACCGCGTCACGCACGCTTAAGACCCCATCAATCTTAGAACTCTCTTCCCTCAACTTATTCTCGATTGCTGAAATCCATGAACTCATCTAACCACACCACATATCACTACTTACACAGACTATAAGTGTTAGGTAGGGACCCAATACCTCAACGCATTACCGCCATTATCTATGAGTACTTACGCATAGACGCGGTAATAACGCGTTCACCGGATTCTAAATTAATTATTTTAACTGTTACTTCATGGTCGGACAACGTTAATTCTGCATAACTCTTGATTTTAGCTAGATAGCCTGAGAGCGTGCCTGGATTGACTGCGAGACACCTACCTATGGTCTCTGCTTTAGGTGTGTGGGTATGGCCGTAAAGCACTATATCGTAGTAACCGGAGGTGCAGAGGGAGTAGACTATCTTCTCCGTTAGCTTCTGATCCTTAAACCCGTGCATGATGAGCGCTCTCCAGCCTTCTAAAACCTCCTCTACGGGTTGGTCCGTTAGTTGAGGCGCGAGACTCTTCAGTAAAGCCTTATCACCGTCGTTATTACCGAAAACACCGATTAACTTCGGCGTTATGTTGAGTAGCTCTTTTAGGGTGAAAGGCGATGTAAAGTCACCTAAAACTACTAGTAAGTCGTAGTTCTCTTTAAGTACCGCGGGCTTAAACCTTGAGATAGTTTCTAGGTTGTCGTGAATATCTGAAACTACTAATACCCTCATAGTGTCACTCAAAATACGATACATAAATTTAGTTTAAAAAGAGTTCCTGATTTTTTAGCTCATACCTAACCAGGATTCCTTACGCTGGGTAGTCTTCTGGGACCTTAGCTCTGAAGTACTTCCCTGTTTCTGGACTCTTAAAGAGTCCTATCTTAACTCCCTTCCTGCCCTTAGGCGCTAGAGTCCACACCTTCTCAGGAACTAACTCTACTTCCTTCCCTGTGGTTGAGTCCTTAACCTTAACGGGCTTCTTGCTCATGGTTGTTCACTTCATGAGTTTAATGAATTAAACTCTACTTAAACTTAACTTCAAATCTTCATCACATTCTAGCTACATTTTTAAAGTAATTCTTTAAAGTAACTGAAGCAATACTTTAAGTAATCCGTTAAAGATACTCTAATATGAGGGCGTTATTTATGGTTTACCTTTACATGCTTAAGTAAAGATTAACCTATTGAAAATCAAGATGCTTGTCCCAACAATCTTTAAGCTTTAATATCTCCCGCGTTAATTAAGAAGCGGTGCTCCTAATGGACGAGAGGTTTCTCTTAATGATTCCCGGACCCACGTTTACCGAGCAAAGCGTCTTACTTAGCTTAGCTAGAGTTACTAGATCTCATGTCTCAAGAGAGTTCGAGGACGTTCTGAGGGAGTCTCTCGACGCACTTAAAAAGATCTTAAACACTGACGGAGAAGTGATCATCATGCCGGGAAGCGGGACCTCAGCAATGGAGTTCTCTATAGCTAATTTTGTGGATCAGGGAAGCAAGGTACTCAACTTAATTAGCGGGTATTTCGGCGAGTACTTCGTTCAAGCAACTAGAGCTAAGGGAGGGGTGCCCGTAGAAGTTAGGTGTAGGCCAGGGCTCGGATTCAGAGGGAAAGGTATTCGAGAATTAGTTGAGAGGGAGGGGGCTAAGGTACTCACAGTACAGCACGTAGAGACCTCGACAGGCGTAGCTAACTACATTAAAGAGATAGGTGAGGAGCTCAAGAATACTGAGACTATATACGTGGTTGACGCCGTCGCCTCGTTAGGAGGTATGGAGATAAACATGAGGGAGTGGGGGATAGACGTGGTATTCACGGGTTCTCAGAAAGCTCTGGCCGTGCCGCCCGGTCTAGCAATAATAGGTTTAAGCAAGAGAGCGGTGGAGCTGATAGAAGAGGAGAAGAGGGAATTATTCTTCTTCGACGGACGTAGATGGCTTGCCATGATGAGGAATGTTAGAAATTACTTCTCCACGATGCCCGTCAACATGATTTACGCTCTCAACGAGTCTCTCAAGAGGATTTTATCGGAAGGTTTAGAAAACAGGTATCTGAGACATAAGGTAGTCGCGGAAGCTATTAGAGGAGGGCTAGAAGCTCTAGGTTTGAACATAGTTGCTGACAAAGAGTTCAGGTCTGACACCGTGACGGCGGTCTGGCTACCGGAGAACGTGAAGTTCCAGGACTTAAGTAACGAGATGATGCGACGTAACATAGTAATAGCCGGAGGCCTAGGCGAGCTAGCAGGCAAGATATTCAGGATAGGTCACATGGGGGTAGTAAACCCCAATGACGCCGTATCAACGATAGCCGCCCTAGAAAGAAGCTTAAGCAAGTTAGGCTACCCCGTCAAGCTAGGTAGCGGGGTTGAAGCCTCACAACAGATCTTCAACAAGTACAACCTCTAAAATCAGGACGGCGGAGGAACCCACCTCGAAAAATCAAGTAACGTTTTAAAACCCTCTTAGTAAAACATTATTAGATGCCGGGGTAGCTCAGCCGGGTAGAGCGCCGGGCTGTTAACCCGGTGGTCGGAGGTTCAAATCCTCCCCCCGGCGTCAACCACTTCCTCAAACCACTCTAGCTCAGTGGTATTTGATGAATGAAACGACCCGTAACTTTTAAAAGCTTGTTCGCGCCTTAGAATTCTTCTGGTGTGTAGCTTGAATGAGTCTAAGGAGAGATTAAAGAAGATGTTGGAAGTAATGGTTGGTAGGGTAGTAACCCCGGGCGATGTCGTCGCGTTATCCGGACTCCCCAGATACGAGGTTTTAGCAGCTTTCCACGTACTTGAAGCCCTGAACCTTGTCGAGGTAATTAACGAGAAAGGAAACTATAAGGTATACAAGATAACTAACCTAGGACTTAAACTCCTTAAAGCCTTAGAAGAAGTTAATAAGGCAACCATAGAGATAACTGTCTCCCAAGCACAGGAAACGCAGGAAGTCACTACTTGATTAACCAGCAACGCGTTGTTTTCACGCATCAAGACAAGACCCTCAATGGAATTGGCCCCTTAAGAACGAGGCAGCTCAAGCAATATTTTTAATGAGATGTAGACATAGTTAGCTAGGTGGGGAGAAACTCACGGTTGATTGTAAGACCTCATCTAAGGGAGGATCCCAACACGTTTTTTCTTATGTGTTTATTTTACGATGTAGTGACACTCTAGTGAAGACTGGTTCTTTCGAAGCCTTCCTGAGTAGTGGTTACTACGTTTACTTAGGCTCCGCCAATATTAAGCAACCCTACTTAAGGGTCTTAAGGCATTTCATGAAGAGCGGTAAGAAGCTTAAGTGGCACATAGATTACCTGACCGTAACCTGTGAGCCTGTCAGTGCTTTGCTATGTAGCGGGGTCAGCGAGGACACACTCTACGAGATCCTGAAGAGGCTAGATTATTTAGTGCCGAGCGTTAAGGGCTTCGGCTGCAGTGATTACAGGAGGGTGCATGAGACCCACTTATTTAAGTTCGGGGTTGGGGTAGGGTCACCGTATGAGGTCATGAGCTACTTTACTTCAGTACTTAAAAAACACTGTAGTGAGGTTGAGTTAATCTTAGGTTGACGAATTACGTGGAAAAAGTCCGGGAATTCCCTGAAGAGGGTAGATCACTCTTCACTAAACTTGATTAACTCTGCTTCGTGAAGCTGCCCTAAGATTAGCGTTAAGACTTCCTTTAATTCACTCTCGCTTATTTCTTGAGAAGATTCTTTTAAGTCTTGCATGACGTGCGTGACTAACTCCTCCACGTTCCTGCTTCCATCACATAACTGCCAAACATAGAACGCGCTTAAAGAGAGAGAATATATTTTCTCTTCGCTGATGCCTACTAGGTAATTGTCTCCCTCAATACCTAACTCAACGCCTTGCTTTACGGGAACCTTATTCTTGATATCTTCGTACGTGAGCGGGTTACTCAACTTACTCCTCCTCACCAAAATCTGCAGACCTTTCTCTCCTGAAAGGCCTTCTAGTCTTCTGGAATCTCCTCCTCTGAGTTGGCCTGCGCTCAGGTCTATAACTCTCTGGTGCTTGAGGATACTTCTCCGGTATCTGCTCTGGTTCAGGTAAGGCTTCTTCAGAACCTACCTTTATGTTTTCCTCCCCGCCCACGTTGAGCTGAACCACACCCTTAAACACTGTCGTCCACGCGTTCTTAATCTCTATGGAATCTCCCTCCTTAAGCTTATTCGAGAGCGCTCTTCCCCACATAGTCAGCTTGACTTTCCCGGTCTCATCTCCTACTACGGCTTCTGTGATCGTTCTTAAACCAGACCTAGTGTTTATTGTTTTTGAGGGTTCTACGCTGATCACGCGTGCTACGAGATTAACTCCGTTCATTTCCGGTTTTAAATCACCTACTTTTACTTTCGTTTCTCCCATTTTCTTCCTCTCCGATTTACGTTACGTATAAAGCTAGTTATCAGAACTTATAAACTAGAATGTTTTAATCATGTAATGAAAAACCAGCATTAAGACGCCTACACGCGTTTAATGAAAAACAGTATTTAAGCTTTCTCAACGAATATAGCTCCCACAGGGCATGCCGTCTTAGCTTGTTCTACGCAGTCGCTTAAGTCGTCCGGCACAACCCCCTCAGTAACGTCACTACCTCTATACTCTTTAACTATCTGTGATTTCCCGTCAGGCCCTGCCTCAAATACTTGAGGACATAACGCGTAGCACACGCCGTCAGCTATGCAGAGGTTCCAATCTACCTTCACTTTCAAAGGCATATTAATTCACCACAATAAACTAATCCACCAAACCAAAATAAATATTAACTTCAAGCAGTCTGCAAACCCTACCGAACGTAGCTTCCTAAAAATTTAAAAGCGGGAGAAAAGAATTAATGGGTGGGGGCCCGTAGCTCAGCCAGGTAGAGCGCCCGGCATAGGTCGTTGAGACCTACGGGATTCATAACCGGGCGGTCCGGGGTTCAAATCCCCGCGGGCCCACCAGCTCGCCATTTCCTTGCATCAAGCCTCCGAGTTCAGGGGACTTCACTAAAGTCAAGGAACTAATTACACGTAATGTTAAATACGTTCTGCTAGAATTATTATTTAGTAGCGTGAGTAAGTGGTGTTAGGGGTGAGTCTAAGCACTGTTTGGGATTACGTTAAGGGCTCTCTTGACGTCCTGCTAAGTGATTATTCTAAGATGAAGGAGTTTGTAAGGGGTTTGACGAGTGAAGTACTCGCTAACGACTTAAGAAAGTACGGCGGGCCCATAATAACTAAGGAGAGCGGTAAGACTTTCTTCATTATTGGGGATTTACACGGCGATTTAGAGACCTTAGGAAAGATCTTGATGAAGCTCAACATCAACTTGGTAAGGGAGGGCTCTGTGGAACTAGTTTTCCTGGGGGATTACGTAGACAGGGGTACTCACCAGCTGGAATGCTTGTTAACAGCGTTACTACTCAAAAAAGATTTCCCTGATAACGTGACTCTTCTTAGAGGGAATCACGAACCCCCACCACACCTAATACCACTACCACATGATTTCCCTCAAGTTCTTAAGAAGGCTTATGGGTACGTTAAGGGTAATGAGATATATCAGGACTTCATGGAGTTATTTAATAACATGCCTTTAGTCCTGTACGTAAGAGATTCTTTCATAGCTTTGCACGGCGGATTACCTACACAGAACTACAACTCCGACGTCTCACTCAACGAATACCTTCTAGGAACTAATGAGCATGAGAGGATTAGATTGCTTGAGGAAATACTCTGGAACGATCCGGTAGATCTCAACATAGGGAGGACCCCGTCCCCCAGGGGTGCCGGCTACTTATTCGGGATACCCGTTACCCAGTGGGTTCTGAAGAGGTTTAGAGTAAGGCTAGTTATCAGGGGTCACGAACCATCCTACGAAGGCTTTAAACTAAACCACAGAGGTAGGGTAGTAACCCTCTTCAGCCGCGTTGGGGAGCCTTACTATAACAGGTACGCCTCATATATGTCTCTCGACACAGGTACGTCCCTATGCTTTGAAGAACCCACGCAGTGCATTAACAAGATAGGGCGTTGACCCACCTAAGCTACGGCCTAGTTTTAAGACGTTTAGGGAATACCGAAAAGAACGGGGAATGATGTTTTGTGAGTCCTTCTTTAACTCAAGCAATTATTTCATCCTTTAACTACTCCGAGCGGTTTCATCCTAGCTACTAAGGCAGCTATACCCACTTTATGTGATACTAGGGCTACCCTATCAACGTCTTTGTAGGCTTCCGGCATTTCCTCAACCACGGTCTCCTTAGAAGTTGCTTTAACGTAGATTCCTGAGCTAAGTAGTTTGTTTAGCACTGCGTCAGCTCTACTCCTTCTCAGAGCTTCGTTCCTAGAAAGCCATCTACCGGCTCCGTGAGCCGCGGAGTAGAAAGTTCTCTTACCTTCAGGGACACCGACCATTAAGTAACTAGCTGTTCCCATAGACCCAGGTATTAAGACAGGCTGACCGACGTTCCTATACACCTTAGGTATCTCCGGGTGTCCGGGCGGGAAAGCTCTCGTAGCGCCCTTCCTGTGAACCACTAATTTCACGTTCTTGCCCTCAACTTCATGTTCTTCTAGTTTAGCTATGTTGTGTGCTACGTCATAGATAGCTCTTAAGTCAAGGTTCTCAGGCTTGGTCCCGAACACTCTAGCCACGGACTCCCTAACCCAGTGAGTTATTATTTGCCTGTTAGTGAACGCGTAATTCGCGGCAGCAGCCATAGCTTCGAAGTAGTCTTGCCCTTCTTTCGAGTTGAAGGGTACTGAAGCCAGCTCCCTGTCCGGCGGGTTAAAGCCGTACTTACGCATAGCTCTCTCCATAACCCCTAAATAATCGCTCGCTACTTGATGTCCTAACCCCCTAGAACCTGTGTGAACCATTATGGTTATCTGCCCTTCGTGGTCTATGCCCATCGCCTTAGCTAGTCTCTCATCGTATATCTTATCAACGACCTGAATCTCGAGGAAGTGATTGCCTGCTCCTAAAGTGCCTAGCTGGTCAGCCCCCCTTGACTTAGCCGTGTTACTGACTTTACTAGCGTTGGCGTACTCTATCCTCCCGTAACTCTCTATGAATTCCCTATCCTCCTCCCACCCGAAGCCCTTACTGATAGCCCAGTCAACACCCTCATTAAGAACCCTGTCTAACTCAGTAAAGCTAAGTTTCAGTTTACCCGTACTCCCAACACCTGACGGGACGTTCCTGAATATCGTGTCAACGAGCTCCTTAATCCTGTCTTTCACGTCTCTAATGCTTAAGTTAGTTCGCAGCAACCTGACACCGCAGTTGATGTCGTAGCCGACCCCGCCCGGCGATATGTAGCCGTCATCAGCTCTTACGCCGGCCACCCCACCAATAGGGAACCCGTACCCTTGATGACCGTCAGGCATCACGTAGGAAGCAACCTCAACACCGGGCAAGCAACCGACGTTCGCCGCTTGCTCTAACGTCAAATCCTCACTCATCTTCGAGATTAGGAAGTCGTCCGCGAATATTATGGCGGGGACTCTCATGCAGTTCTTGTAAGACGACGGTATCTCCCACTCATACTCGTTAACCCTTTTAAGAGGCACCTTCACGTTACTCACCTAAATATATTAATGGTGTTTGGTCAGTTTTAAATTGTTGTGTGGAGGGCTTGCCTAGAACGTGGCTGAGGGAGGGGAGCCGTTAGCTTCGGGGTTAGCGTGGCTGTTCTACATGATTTAGCTTTTTAAGGCTATTATAGTTTAAAAAGTAGTCGCTAAGGGTTGGAGGGGTAGGTAGTGCCGGTCTGGAGATACTCCGTTAAGGTGGAGGACGAGGGAAGAGTTGCTAAAGCTGTAGTTAGGGATGTGCCTATTTCCCTGAAGGAGAGTTACGAGATCCTCAAAATAATAAGGGGTATGAGGTTGAAGGAAGCTGAGGATTTCTTGGAGAAGGTTGTTAGGAAGGAGGTTCCGGTTCCTTACGTTAGGTATAAGCTAAGCATCGCTCACAAGAAAGGTCTTTCCACCACATTTCCTAGGTGGAGGTCCCCTATAGGTAGGTACCCTGTTAAGGCTGCGAGAGAGATTTACAAGCTCTTGAAGAACGTAGAGAATAACGCGGAGAATAAGAACCTAGATATCGAGCGCCTATACATACATCACATAGCCGTCCATAAAGGCAGGTACTTAAAGAGGTGGATGCCTAGAGCCTTCGCTAGAGCTACCCCTAAGATCAGGACAACGGTTAACATAGAGGTAATAGTAGCGGAGAGGTGATTGACTTGGTCGACGTGAAGGAACACTTCATAGGGTTGAACCTAGTTAGGCTGAAGATAGACGAGTTCTTATCAAAGAATTTCGTTAGAGCCGGGTATTCTAGGGTTGAGTTGATAAAGACCCCGTTGGGGACTAGGGTGGTTTTGTACGCTGATAGACCCTCAATGATCATAGGCAGGAAAGGGCAGACAATAAAGCAACTGACCGAGGTTTTAGAGAAGTACTTCAAGATCGAGAACCCTCAATTAGTTGTTACTCAGGTCGAGAATCCTGACCTAGACGCCAGGATAGTTGCTAGCAGGATAGCGCTAGCTATTGAGAAAGGCTATCATTTTCGTAGAGCGGCTTTCGTAGCGTTGAGGAGGGTTTTAGCTGCTGGTGCTCAGGGAGTTGAGATAGTGATTAGCGGTAAGATAGTTAGTGAGAGAGCTAGGTATGAGAAGCTGAGGGCTGGTAAGGTCTATAAGACCGGGCAACACTTGGACAGACTCCTGGACAGGGCTGTCGTCCACCTACTGCTTAAGCCAGGTATTTACGGTATTGAAGTACTCATAGTTAAGCCCGGAGAGCCTGACGACGTGATTAAGGTCGGTGCTGAGACCCCGGCGCAGGTAAGCGCGGAGCCTCAAACCGTGTCAGAGCGTGGGGGTAGTGAGTTGTCTTAGGGGGTGATACGTCTTGAGTCTCTCCGCTAAGGAATTAAGGAGTAAGAGTAGGGAAGAACGGGAGAAGTTATTGGTTGAACTGAGAACAGAGTTAATTAAGTTAAGGACTCAAGCACAGGTAGGGACTCTGAAAGATGCTGCTAGGATAAGGATCGTGAGGAAGAACATAGCCAGGATATTGACGGTGAACCGGGAGGAGGAGCTTAAGAAATCCGTGGGTGGGGAGAGCGCGAAATGAGGAGGACTGCCAGGAATTTAAGATATCACGAGTTGGTAGGGCTTGAGGTTTCCGTTAAGTCGCACACTGACGCGTCTATGATTAGCGTGAGCGGTCTGGTTATCGGTGAGACTAAGAATATGTTGGAGGTATTGAGTGGTGGGAGGTTACTTAAGATATCTAAAATTGGAGGTCTTTTTGCTTTTAAGCTCGATGACGGAACTAATGTCATAGTGCGCGGTGATGATATAGTGGGCAGACCTGAAGACAGGTTGAAGAGGGTTGCGGGTGGTTGATGATGAGTGAGTCTAAGGTACGTGATATAGGGATTAAGTTTGAGGGTCTCGAACCCCCTAGCAAGACATGCGACGACGATGAGTGCCCTTGGCATGGACACCTCAAGGTCAGGGGAGGGCTTATCGCGGGAAGAGTCATTAAGTTGAGGGGTAAGAAGCTAGCCGTTGTTGAAAGAGATTACCTAGTTTACGTGAGTAAATTCAAGAGGTATGAGAGGCGTAGGTCAAGGATTCACGCTAGGGTGCCCCCCTGCATTTCCTTGAATCTAGGAGATAACGTTTTGATTGGAGAAACAAGGCCTCTAGCTAAGTCTGTTAGCTGGGTTGTGTTAGGTGTTCTTAAGGAGGGCGGTCAGTGATGTCTGAGAAGAAGGGTGGTGCAGCGCTCGGGCGTTTCGGCAGGGTTGCCGGAGTAACCATAGGTACGAATCTTAAGGTAGCTGATAATAGCGGCGCTAAGGTGGTGACGGTTATAGGAATCCCAGGCGTTAAGAGTAGGCTGCGTAGGCGCCCCTCAGCTACCGTGGGTGATTTAGTAGTGGTTACTGTTAAGAAGGGTAGTACCGAGTTGGTGGGTCAGGTTCTTCAAGCCGTGATCATAAGGCAAAGAAAGCCTTTCAGGAGGAGTGACGGTAGGTGGCTTAGCTTCGAAGACAACGCTTGCGTGATAATAGCGCCTGACGGGACGCCGAAGGGAACGGAGCTTAGAGGGCCTATGGCTAGAGAAGCTGCAGAGAGGTGGCCTAGGATAGCTACATTAGCATCAATCATAGTGTAGGGTGATTCGCGTGAGTCCGTCCATTAAACCAAGTAAGCAGAGATTGAGCGTGCGTGAAGCACCCCTACACATAAGACATAAGTTCGTTACCGCGCCTCTCTCCAGAGAGCTTAGAGAGAAGTTAGGCATAAAGAGAATCTACGTTAGAACCGGCGACACAGTCAAGATATTGAGAGGAGATTGGAAAGGTCATGAAGGTAAGGTCGTCAAGGTAGATTACGACGAGATTGCGTTACACATTGAGGGCGTGACCATAAAGAAGGCTGACGGGACACCGGTTTACTACCCTATCCACCCATCAAAAGTTATGATAATCAAGCTAGATCTCAGCGATAAGAGGCGTATGAAGATAGTGGAGAGGAGGGGAGGCAAGGCTGAGAAGGTTTCCGAGGAAGAAGCTGGTAGCAGTAACGCTAATAAGGAGTCAAAACCTATGGAAGGAGGTGATGTGAGTGGCTAGGAAGGGAGGTAGTAGGCACACGAAGAGTTTCGAGGCACCGGCTTTCTGGCCCGTACTTAGGAAAGCTTATAAGTGGACAGTGAAGACCTCCCCAGGACCCCACCCGATCAGCAGGTCAGTACCCTTGCTAATAGTGGTGAGGGATTTTATTGGGTTGGCTGAGACTAGCGGTGAGGCAAGAAAGATCATAGCCGAGGGTAACATAAGGGTTGATGGTAGGGTTCGCAAAGACTATAAATTCCCCGTAGGTTTTATGGACGTGATCGAGGTAGTCAAGACTGGCGAGTATTTCAGGGTTGTGCCAGTCCCTACGAAGGTTCTAGGCTTGTTGCCCATACCTGAGGAGGAGGCTCGCTTCAAGCTATGCAGGATCGAGGACAAGACCACGGTTAAGGGAGGTCATATCCAGTTAAACCTTCATGACGGCAGGAACGTCTTGGTTAGGGTGTCAGATCCTAGGAACCCGGTCGAGGATATTTACGACACTTTAGGTACTGTTAAGTTGTCGTTGTTGGACGGCAAGATAGAGGAGTACTACCCCATGAGGGAGGGGTTCCCCGCCATAATAATTGGCGGTAAGAACGTTGGCAGGGTTGCTAAGATACTCAAGATATTTGAGGGTGTCAGGCACTACCGTAAGCAGGTTCAGTTAAGTGATTTCAAAGGTAACGAGTTCTTCACAACCTTGGATAAAGTCTTTGTCCTAGGTTCTGAGAAGCCTGTAATTAAGGTTCCTGAGGGAGCTTTATGAGTCTCGTTCGTAAGGCTAGGGTAGAGGTAGGTGAGGAAGTAATTAAGAGAGTCCTAGAACTCTGGGAGTCTAACCCTATGAGGAAGCCTAGGCTAGCTAAAGTCACGGTCAACATAGGTGTCGGGGAGTCTGGCGAGAGGCTTAGGAAGGCTGCCAGAGTTCTTGAGATGCTTACCGGTCAGAAACCTTCGGAAAGGAGGGCTAAGAGAACCATAAAAGAATTCAATATTAGGAAAGGGGAGCCTATAGCGGTCGCCGTGACCCTGAGGGGTGAGGGAGCTGTGAGTTTCCTTAATAAGGTTCTTGACGCCATAGGCAGGCGTGTCAAAGCTTCAAGCTTCGACGACTACGGCAACGTGTCGATAGGTATTAAAGAACATATAATGCTTCCCGGAGTCAAGTATGATCCGGAGTTAGGGATCTTCGGCATGGACGTTTGCGTCACTTTAGAGAAGCCTGGGTTAAGGGTGATGAGGAGGAGGGTTAAGAGATCGCGCGTGCCGCGCAGGCAGAGAGTTTCTCGGGAGGAAGCGATAGTTTTCTTTATTAAGGAACTTAATACTAGGGTGGTGTGAGATGGGGAAGTACAGAGCTCCTAAGGTCAGGAAGTACGGCAGAGGCGTTCAGGTCTGCCAGCGTTGCGGGTCTCGTGACGCGGTCATACAGAAGTATAACCTATACCTGTGTAGGCAGTGTTTTAGGGAGGTAGCTAGTGAGTTGGGTTTCAGGAAGTATATGTGAGGTGTTGTTTAGATGGTGATGATGGATACTTTAGCTAACGCTTTAGTAACGCTGAAGAATTGCGAGATGAGGGGTAGGAGGGAAGCTATCATAATGCCTGCCTCTAAGCTGATAGCCATGACTTTAAGAACTCTCCAGAGGTATGGGTACGTAGGAGAGTTTGAATATATTGATGATGGGAGGTCCGGCAAGATTAAGGTTCAGTTACTGGGCAGAATCAATGACGCCGGCGTGATAAAGCCCAGGACGCCCATAACGTACGCGGAGTTACGCAGCATGCCTGACTGGTTAAGGAAGAAGCTTCCTTCAAGAGATATAGGTCTATTAATACTCTCAACCCCTCAGGGGGTCATGTCTCATAAGGAAGCGTTAGAGAGGAGGATCGGGGGCATACTGCTAGCTTACGTTTACTAGAAGGTGTTTAATTATGGTCAGGGTCACGGTAGTTAGGGATTACGTAGACATCCCAGATGACGTCACCGTAGTCGTCGAAGGGTATAAGGTAACCGTCAAGGGTCCTAAAGGGGAGGTCACCAGAGATTTTAGTTTTGCTGATAAGGTCAGGATAGAGGTTGAGGATAGGAGGGTTGTTGTAAAGACCTTCTTCGCTAGGAGGAGGGATGTGGCTCAGGTATACGCTATCTCCGCTCACATAAAGAATATGATCTTAGGCGTTACTAAGGGTTTCAGGTATTGGTTGAGAATAGTGTACTCCCACTTCCCGATAAGTGTTAAGGTTGAAGGTGATAAGATACTCATAGAGAATTTCATAGGCGAGAAAAGTCCTAGGGTAGCTAGGATAGTCGGTAACGCTAAGGTCAAGGTCCAGAAAAACGACATAATAGTTGAGGGCATTAACCTAGAGGAGGTTAGTCAAACCGCGGCTAACATAGAGCAAGCAACTAAGATTAGAGGTCTTGACAGGCGTGTGTTTGCTGATGGCATATACATATATAAGAAGGAGTTCATGGAGGGTGGTGAGATTTGAGTAGCGTTGACAGAAAGTTAAGGTTGATAAGGAGTAAGAGGAGAATTAAGTTCTTCAGACATCAGTGGTGGAAGTTCTGGAAGTTCGTTAATGACCTAAAGTGGAGGAGGCCTAAGGGCATAGATAACCCGATGCGCCTGAGACTTAAGGGCATGCCTCCAAGACCTTCGTCAGGGTTCGGGACTCCTAGAGAGATAAGGGGGCTCCACCCCTCAGGTCTGAAACCCGTGGTAGTTCATAACGTTAGAGAACTTGAGTCGCTGAATCCTGCGGAGGTGATAGTGTACGTGGGTAGGACCGTAGGTAAACGCAAGAGAGCTGAGATAATCAATAAAGCTAGAGAATTAGGTATTCTGGTAGCGAATGAGGGTGGTGTTAAGCAATGAGTGATTTAAGACTTCAGAAAAGATTGGCTGCCGAGATCTTGAAGGTCGGTGTGTCTAGGGTTAGAATAGATCCTGCGAGAAGGGATGAGGTAGAGTCTGCACTAACTAAAGAGGACGTTAGGAAGCTGATAGAGAACGGCGTTATTTGGGCTGAGCAAGCTAAGGGTAACTCTAGAGGTAGGTGGAAGGAACTCCATGAGAAGAGGAAGAAGGGTCATAGGAGAGGTTACGGGAAGAGGAAGGGTAGCAAGAAGTCTAGGAGTGACGCGGAGAAAATATACGTTAACACCGCTAGGAAGCTCAGGAGGTATCTGAGGTGGTTAAGAGACGAGGAGGTAATCGATAGGAAGACGTATAGGGTTTTATACTCGCGTATTAAGGGAGGTATGTTCAGAAACCTCTCAGATCTTAAGAGACACTTAACTGAGTTAGGTATAAAGGTGAGGTAAGGTGGCTCGCGGACCTACGTATAAAGTCCCTTTCAGGAGGAGGAGAGAGGGTAAGACGAATTACTATAAACGCTACAGAATGATAAAGTCTGGAAGGTCTCTGAGAGCGGTCATAAGAAAAACTAACACTCAAATAATCGTTCAGATAATGAAGTTTTCTGTGAACGGTGACGAGACCGTAGTAGGTGTTAGCAGTAAGTCTTTGAGGAAGTATGGATGGTTAGGGGATTTAAATAACGTGCCGGCAGCCTACCTGACCGGATTATTAGCAGGTGTCTTAGCGGTCAAGAAGAACGTGAGGGAGGTGATCCCTGACATAGGGCTTCATAAAGCGTCTAAGGGTGCTCGCGTGTTCGCGGCGATGAAAGGCTTGTTAGACGCTGGTGTTGATATACCGGTCTCTGAGGAGGTCTTACCTCCTCAAGAAAGGATAGAAGGTCGTCATATAGCAGAGTACGCCAGGAAACTCTCTGAGGAAAGTGAAGACCTATTTAAGAGGTATTTCGGGGAGTACGTGAGAAGGGGTCTTGACCCGCGCGACCTACCTCAGCACTTCAACGAAGTGCGCGCTAAGATACTGGGTATTCTTTCTTCAGGTGAGGGAACGTGAGTGAGGCATTGAGTGAGTGGGTTCCGAAGACTAAGCTCGGTAGGATGGTTAAGGAGGGCAGGATACTGAGCATTAAGGAAATATTCGATCAGAACCTCGTTATTAGAGAGCCTGAGATAGTTGATTACTTACTGCCTAACCTTAAGCATGAGGTCCTCGACGTAACGATAGTTCAGAAACAAACCGACGCCGGGGAGGTAAGTAAGTTCAGGGTTGTCGTGGTGGTAGGTAATTTTGACGGATACGTGGGCTTAGGGATTGGTAAGGCCAAGCAGATAAGGCAGGCGATAGATAAAGCGATTAGGGAAGCTAAGCTCAACATAACGCCTGTGAGGAGAGGTTGCGGGAGCTGGGTATGTTCCTGCACGGACCCTCACAGCGTACCCTTCAGGACTGAAGGCAAGAGCGGGTCTGTCAGGATAACGCTAGTTCCTGCTCCGAAAGGCACCGGGCTCGTGGCGGGCGACGTAGCCAAGGTTATTTTAAGGTATGCTGGGATAAACGACGTGTGGACTTGGTCTAAAGGCGAGACGAGAACCACTATAAACTTCGCTTACGCAGCTTTCGACGCTTTAAGAAAGACCTATAAGTTCGTAACCTCATATGATTGGGCTAGGGGTAGTTCTTGATGAGTACGCTCTACGCTATAATCAGGTTGAGAGGTCTTAGCGGGGTTCCTCCGGAAGTTGCTGAGACTCTTAGGAAGCTTAGGCTGACCAGGAAGTATACTGCAGTAATCTACCCTAAGAGCCCATCTATTGATGGAATGCTAGCGGTAGTGAAGGACTGGGTTACGTGGGGGGAAGTAAGCGAGGAAACCCTCAAGGAATTACTGATGAAGCGTGGCAGGCTAGTAGGGAATAAGCCGCTGACGGAGGAAGTTATTAAGGAGAAGTTCAACATGAGCTTCGACGAATTCGTGAAAGCTCTGATGGAGGGTAAACTACACCTACATAAACTCGATAAAATAATAAAACCTGTGTTCAGGCTCCATCCACCTAAGGGTGGCTTTAAGAGGAGTACCAGGAAACCCATAGGTAGTGACGGGGAGCTAGGGTATAGAGGGGCTGAAATAAATAAGCTCTTAATGAGGATGATGTAGTTAGGTGGTAGCGGTGGTGGTAAGGAAAGAGAAGAAGAG
>DAIRVF010000002.1:0-24205 GCA_036802965.1 Zestosphaera sp. | reverse complement strand
CTATGGTCTTGTCGACTATGTCTCTTGAGGCATCGAATAATTTCTTCACGTCCTCTAACCTCAGAGTCATCACGTTTCTCCTCCCCCTAGGTCTGGAGACTGCCGGTATCTTATCAGCTATACCTAACCACTTAATAAATGATCTTACGTAGAGTGAGTAGTAGTGCAGAGTGGTCTGAATCCTTCTCTTATCGTTTGAGCCTTCTGGAAACCCTTTCCTCAACCTCTCTAATCTCCACTTATTGTAGTCTTCAATACTCAACTCTCTCACGTAGTTCTTGTTAGTGAATTTAAGGAAGTCGCTAATCCCGTACCTGTAGGCGCGAACGGTTTTCTGCGAGGCTCCAGCCGCCTCAAGCTCCGTTAAGAACACTTCTAGTGCTTGCCACACATCACCTTCGAGAACGTCTTCCGTAGCTTTAGCTATATCGAACTTAACGGTTAATCCCCGACGTATAACTTGAAGTATTGATTTGCTTAAAAAGAAAGACTCATGCCCCTATATGAAGACTTTACATATGTCTAGAGTAGCTCCGGCTCTCTCTATAGATATGTCGAAGAGTGCTTCAGAAACGGACTCCAACGACCTGCCGGCTTCGATAAGTCTGTCAATGAACTCACGCATCAGGACGTAACCCTTATCAAATAATTTATCTGGTTCCTCCTGCTTGAGCGACCTGAAGAAGAGCTCGTCGTATTTCCTTATGAGTGTATAGTATTCAGTAACCATGTTGATTACTTCGTTAGCTACGTAGAGATCTAAAGTCTTAAATACTTTATCTATTCTCTCGACGGTCATGAGGAGATAGTCAAGACTCTCTTTAAGGATATTCGACTCGTAACTAAACAGCGTTAGCTGGCCTCTCTCACCTAATTCTTTAAGCACTTGTGCTGCGGAACTTAAAGCGTCAGCTACTTCCTCAAGTCCCTTGACTATACCCCTATACTCCGGTATCAGAGAGGTCTTAATCCCTAGGTATTTGCTGAGGGATCTGTCGTTTTGTGCTTGAAGAAATTGCCTAATGGCTAGTGCGTGAAGTCTGTCAACCTCCTTCTCTATCTCCTCTATCTCGTGTAGTAGGTAAGGCTTGTTATCTACCACCGCTATCTGTAGGTGCTGTATCATGAACTTAACTCGGTTGAGTAATCTATTAAGTAGGTTAAGTGCTGAGTACTTGCTCGGGTCTATTAAGATCTGTATTGAGACCTTGCTCGGCGTATGTTCAAGTATTTCAGCTCCTAAGAGCTCCTTAACAATCTCCCTAACGGTTCTTAAGTGTGTTTCTGATAAGACCCCGTCCATGGCTTCCACGACCACGACGTCGGCGCCGAGGAGATACCCGGCGACAACACTTCTAGCTAGCAATATCTCGGAAGAGTTCTTGCTTACCTTGATTTGCAGTGTCCTCTCCTCTCTTTTCTGTGACATGTAGAGAGGCACTATCCTCAAAGACCCATCCTCCATCAAATCTATTGACACGCTGTCGCCAGGTGATAACTTCATTGTTTTTACCCAGCTCGCCGGTAACGAAACCATTAAGGTCGACTTACCGAATCTCTGAATTCTTCTCACTTCCGGCAAGGACTCACCCTAAATTAAAATCGCTATAATACTTAAAAAGTTTAATAGTGTTTTGACAAATATTTACTAATCCGAGCATACTTAAACTCTCACACAGTTATTAAAAACTTAGTTTAGAGCAGGGTGTTGGGATTACTAACTCAACGTTTTCCACAGACGACAAGCTTAGTTTAGGTGCTTCTAGGTAATAGTGTACTGGAGCTACCCTCTTAGGTTTAGAGAGTTTTACTATGCGTTCGAAGTCTGTGAGAGCCGTATGACCTAAGACTTCAGCTAATTCCTGCATCTCTCGAGGGACCGAAAACTCATGGATTAGTAGATCCGCGTTCTCAGCTACGCTCAAAAACTCCGGGTTATAGGACGTATCACCGCTATAAGCTATTTTTACACCGTCGACCTCCAGCAACACGGATATAGCGGGTATCACGTGCTTTGCTTTAACACACTTAAGCTTCAGCCCCTCACTAAGCTCCTCACTGCCCCCAGGCAGAATCTCCAAGAAAGTTAGTTGCTGGAGCTTGTTCTCTATGTGTAGAGCCTCGAAAATCTTCCTTAAATCACCTAATGTTTCCTTCAAACCCACAACCTTTACGGGGCGTCTTAAGTGTTGCGCTATAGTAGGTAACCCGAGTACGTGATCTCCGTGTGAGTGTGTTAAGATAATGTAGTCTAAGTCGTTGACGTCTATCCTAGAACACTTAGTCAGTTTCTCTAAGGTTCCCTCACCAGCATCTAATAATATGTTCTTGCCAGAACCCAGCACGAGAACGCTTGATTGCCCGTATAGAGGGTTTGACAACCACCCACCAACACCTAGAAACACTACCTCAACCAAGCAAATCCCTGAGTACATTCATTAAGGACGTATTATTTATTATAACGAAATCCATTAAGGGAATTGAATGAAGCTCAGACCTGAAAGCCTTAAGAAGTACGTGTTGAGTAGGTTCGTGTCTTATGACCCTTCAATAGTTCTTCAAGCTGATGTGGGAGTAGACGCCGCGGCTATCAAGGTATGTGACGAGGTTTTGGTGGGTGTTCACCCCGACCCGATCTCAGGAGCTATCAAACACCTTGGAACCCTCTCCATAGTAATACCTGCTAACGATGTTGCGATGATAGGTGCTTACCCAAAATTCTTCACGTCAGTAATTCTGCTCCCCGAGAACTCTGACGAGGAATTAGTTGATATAATAACGAGTTCTATGAGGAGAGCGTTGAGTAGGTATGGGGCGTTAATGGTTGGGGGTCACACAGAGTTCACTGACAGTGTTAAGAGGCCGATAACCATAACTACCGCTTTCGGCATACTAAAAACGAGCAACTTAGTGGATGTTAGGAACGTTAAGGAAGGTGATTTAATCATCATGAGTAAGTATGCAGGTATTGAGGGAACGGCGATACTCTCCTCAGATTTCAGGGAAGTGCTTATTGCTAGAGGGGTTAGTGAGGGAACGTTGGAGGAGGGTGAGAAAATGATAGACTTAATCAGCGTCGTGGAGGAAGCAACTCTCCTAAGTAGGGAGGGTCTCGTGAGCGGCATGCATGACCCGACTGAGGGGGGATTATTAGGGGGTCTTGCGGAAATGGCTTACGCGTCAGGCAAGCTCATAAGAGTATACGCTGATAAAATCCCTCTCCACAAGGTAACTTTAGAAATCACTAAGGCTTTAGGTTTAGATCCATTGAAGATTCTCTCCTCGGGTGCTTTAATAGCTTCAGTTCCTAAGGAGCGCGTCGAGGAAGCAATAGAACTACTCAAGAAGAATAACATAGAAGCTTCGGTGATTGGTGAAGTACTCCCTAGAGTGGGTGAAGGGCCTATCCTAGAGATACTCAGGAATCGTGAGAGAGAATATGTTTACGAGCCTTACGTGGAAGACGAGGTAATGAAGTTATGGGCTCTGAAGTAAGCGAGTGTGTAGTGAGGAACGCGACCCTCAAAGATTTAGAGAGAATAGTTGAGATAGAAAGGGGGTCTTTTAAGTACCCGTACCCTGCCACAGTATTCATTTCTGAGTTATTTCTTCACCCAGAACTATTCTTGGTTGTGGAGTGTGGCGGGCTCGTTAAAGGCTACATAACGGGTTTTACGGCCACTAATAACTGCTGTCACGTGGCCTCCATAGCCGTGGACCCTGACTCGCGCGGGAGAGGATTAGGTAAGAAACTACTGACATTTTTTGAAGATAGGTGCTTAAAATTCGGGATTAAGTGTGTTGAGCTCGAAGTTTCGGTGAAGAATACGAGAGCTTTAAGCGTTTATAAGAAGCTAGGCTACAAGATTGTCAAGATATTACCTAATTACTACCCTGACTCAGACGCTTACTTAATGCGTAAGGAATTTGAGTGAGGGCTTAGACAAGGCCCTTAATCGCTTCCTCAAGTGCTGGCAACGCGTAAATCCTAACAATCTCCATGTATCTGGGAAGACTCTTAATTATGGAATCTTCCAGCTCTGATATCTTCATGGATCTCGCGTTACTCAAGACCCTAACTTCCTTCTCTCTAGAAATTATCGGGATCGACTCAGTATAGGTTCTGAAGGTGTAGGCGTTAACTCCCCTAGCTAGGAGTGCTCTGCTAACCCTGCTTAATTTATCTATCTCTGCTTGCGTGATGCCTTGTTCTTGCTTAAAACTTATGTAGTTATAGAAAGCCTTATAACCCCTTCTATTAACGTACGCTTTAATGAGCTCTCTAAGTATCTCACTACCTAATCTCCTAGCTAATATGACGTTTAAAATACCTCCCACTAGGAAGTCGTCCCACACAGAAATACTCCCTTCCCTCACGGCCTTCCTAATACCTTCGAGAGATGTGAAAGGTTCTAAAAGACTCTTAACCTCTCTCTCAAATAACACTATCTCGTATATCGCTGCTAGCAATAACTGATATCCTGTTATTGTTTTATGGTAGTAAACAGACCTATACATGTGGAGACGGGAGACGTAGAAAGACTCTACGGCGTGTATTGCTTTAGGGTGTACTGCTATGTAGCCCTCATCATCTAAAGTTAATGTCTGAATTATCCTCTCAAGATCTATTAAACCGTACTTAACGCCTGTATGTAACGCGTCTCTAGGTAGGTAATCAAGCCTATCAACGTCTAAGTCGCTGTTTAAGAGGTTATTGAAAGCTGGTTCCTCATGCGCGCCGGTCACTATCTTAGCTACTTCGTCTGGTGAGAGCCCATGATTAGAAAGAACTTCCCTGATATGGGGTTCCTCAACAATTATCATGTAGCTTAACTCCTCGTGATTTATCCCGTAATTAGAGTAGAACACGTATTCTAGAGCGTGTGAGTAGGGTGTGTGACCGACGTCGTGGAGAAGTGCTGCGGTCCTGAGCAAGTCCCTATCATCTCTGCTTATTATGCCGTCGTTTATGAGCTTATCCGCAACCCTCTCAGCTAGCTTCATGACACCTAGTGAGTGAGAAAACCTTGTATGTACTGCACCCGGGAACACGTACCAAGCTTGAGATAATTGCTTAATCCTCCTCAATCTCTGCAGAGGGGGTGTGTCAACCAAGTCCCTCATTAAGGAGTCTAAGATTATGTAACCGTGTATTTCGTCAAACACGTATTTCTTAGTGTTTTCTTTACTCAACTAAACCACCACACTACTCAATACGTGTAAGACGCAATAAAATAAAAACCTTCGGTTATCTTATTAAGAAGATCGAGGTATTTGAGTTTATTATTACGGATAAAGCTATGGAACCAATAACTAAATCTGGATTGAGTGTTCTGCCGCGAGCCGTTAGTATGACTAGGTCGTAGTGCTCTTCAAGCAATTCCTCCACGATGGCTGTAGCTACTGAGGTGTCCGGGTAATTAGGTTTCTTCACCTTCACCTCAACGCTAATCCCTCTCTTACTAGATATTTCAGTAACTCTTTTCACGACCTCGTCTACGTTAGGGATTGACCGATCCTCAACTATCAACACCTTTATCTTGGAGCCGTACCTCGACGCGAAGTCAAGCCCTACCTCAAGAGCTCTGAAACTCATCGCCGACCCATCAACAGGTATCAGTATTTTCCTAAAGAGGTAACTCACTATATATGTTGGTTCAGGATAGTAACTCACTACAACCACCTCTTAATACCTAAGGTCTCATCAGTTATCTTTATAGAATCCTCAGCTCTTTCTTTAAGTCTCGTGATAGCACGTATAGCGTCAATATTTTCTGGGACTACTATTGCTTCCTGGTGTACGGCGTAGGTCAGCATGACTTCATCCCCTCTCACGAGAACACTATCAGACCACACAACATTCTCGTATATATCTCCTTGAGGCCTCCCCAAATCCCTCGCTAACTCTCTTAACTCAGCGGTAGATTTAAGTAATCCTCCATCAACTAATAGTATCCTCGGGGTGTTGGCTAATGCGTCGAGAACTTCATCGCGAGACACTGCCCCCTCCAACAAGAATTGGAGAGTGTGTATGTGTGCTAACGTGGTTGGAACTACCACCGCGTAGGTGATTATGTCTAGGTCTTTAATCACTGTGTTGACGTCTAGCGCGTGGTGTGAGGGCGGCTTAGAAGGGTCGAGAATTATCCCCTCAATAGGCCCCTTCTTAATCTCTTTTAGGTCGGCAGCCCTCCTAACTATGAATCCTCTCACACGCTTTATCTTGCCTAGTCTCGATATCGCGTATATTATCCTTAATAAGCCGGTAGTATTGCATGACACTACCCTAACGTAGTTCTTACCTAACACGTCACCGTAATTTACTAGAGCGTTGAAGCTCACCTCAGCTACCTCAGGCTCTTCACCTCCTTGGAAGACGGCCTTACGCCCAAAGCTCTCATAGAGTTTCTTGTATGTGGCGCCTATGTCACCTGGCGTCGCATCAACTATCACGTCAACGGAGTTAAGTAGGTCTTCTAACGTTCCGTGAACCTCGATTCCTCTCGCGTGGAACTCACGCATATTTTCTTTCAGCGTGTAGATCCTTAAACCTCTCTTAACAGCTGAGAGTGTCTCCCAGTTAGGTTTTGTCTTCACGATACCGACTAACTCCATATCCGGTTGTAGTGTTATGGCCCAAGCAACTCTCTTACCTATAGTTCCGTACCCGTTTACCCCTACTCTAACCTTCACGAGGAACCACCCGCGAAAAACTTCTTGTATGAGATTTCCAAAGCTTTTAATGCGGGGAGTGTCTCGCCTGAGAGCGCTATGAGGAGAGCGCCGCCGCCCGTTGAGACGTGTAGGTTCTTCTCCTTCCTCACACCAACCTCATCAAGCATAGAGCCTAGGTGCCCGCCCCCGATTATCACGTAAGCGTTGCTTTCGAGAGCTGCCTTCAATATATCTAGAGTGCCGGATCTGAATCTAGGGTCTTCGACATACCCGGCCGGACCCCTCATAACGACCACGGAGGCTTCCTTAATCATCTCGGAGAACATCAGGGACGTGTAGGATCCTATGTCCACAGGTATTCCGTCAGCAGTATTTATGGGTTCCTCTGTGACGCTTCCGTCCTCCTTAATCACTTTAACGTCGTAGGGGGTGTCTACTGGGGCACCTGATAAAATCACTCTCCGGGCTAGGGGTATTAAGGTGGTGAGGCCTTTCTCCTCAAGGAATTTCAGGAGGGACTTACCGGCTCTACCACCTTTAGCTACGTGGAATGTTAAGCCGACGAGGCCCGTAGTGAGTATTCTGTCAGCTATTCTCTTCTTCGTTAAGAACTCTATTATCTTTATTGTGTCCCTGACCTTAGCACCTCCTAAGACGAAGAGTCTTGGGGACTCGTTGCTCAGTATTGACTTATTTAATGCTTCGAGCTCGTCTCTCATGACGTAGCCGACTACTGACGGGAGAACTATCGGGAACCCTACTATGGAGGGCTGGGATCTGTGTGCTGTCGCGAAAGCGTCGAATACGAAGTAATTGAATAAAGGTGAGAGTCTCCTAACTAAGTACGTTCTGGAGTGTTTCTCGGGTTCTGCCTCAATCAACTCCTCGGAAACCAGCCTAACGTTATCGAGTAACAGGATCTCGCCCTCACCCAAGCTCCGTATAGCTTCGGAGGCTGCGGGACCTATAACGTCGCTAACGAACCTTACCTTAACTCCGAGGACTTCCTGAAGCTTCTCGGCGTGGGGTTCTAAGGTTATGAAGTCGTTGTCGCCGGGTCTTCCTTGATGAGTTATCACAACTACAGAAGCTCCGCGATTAAGTAGCGTTAGGAGTGTTTGACGATGAGCCCTTATTCTTGAATCATCCATTATCTTACCGTCTTTATCGATGGGTGAGTTGAAATCAACGCGGACAAGAACCTTCTTCTTACTTAACTCGACATCGTCTATTGTGGGAAACTGAGTGAACTCCAAAACTATGTATCCCTATATGTTTCTTTAAGATGTCCTTATAAACGTTTTAATTAACTTCACTAAACGTTCCTCAAGTACTTCACGTCTCGCTGACGTCAAGTCAATTCTTTAATCATTAACTCGTCATCGCTTAAGTTAAGCATCTCGTCTACGGTGAGGGTGTATAGCTTCACTGGGAACGCGTACTTCCTCAACCTGGTGTTATCTAGGTATATGTTCCTCCAGGATTTTATGACTTCATCTATTCTCAGCTTCTCTAAGAAGAGGCTTAGGTCGAATATTAGTCTAGGGGGTATCAATGCTTGAGTTACTAGTATGTTGTCAGATAAGCTCATGTAGGAGTCTAGGAAGTACACGTGAGTACTCAGCACTTTAGAAACCCTCAGTAAGTCTATCGGGTTACCCACGATCACGCTCAACGTCTTGATTGGCGGGTCCAGGAATAAACGCTCGAGTTTCAGTCTAACACCCCTTATAACACCCCTATTCCTTACGTGGTTATTATAGTGTCTCAGCACCAACACGTAATTAAGCACTCTATCTAAGCGTGATTCCTCACTAAGTTTCCTGGTTATATTCTTGACGGAGGTGAAGGGGTTGAGCTCGAGCTCCCTCACAATGTGTAGGTCTACCTCATCATATCTCACCCTCACCTCAGGAATCTCCTTGGGTAGGGATTCTCTAGGGGATGTCTTGATACGCGTTATTAAGGCATCCCAGCTTAACAAGAATCTCTTAGACGTTACGTCGTAGTATTCCTTTAAGCTAGGTCTATTATGCACGGTTACGGGTAGCACGTAGACCTCTCTAGCCTCAGCACCTAACTTAACGTATAGCGACGTCAGGAAGCTCTCAACAGAGTTTTTAGGTACTACGTATCTGAGGTAAGAACCCCACGGGAGAACCGGCGCGTACTCCCTGAGCAAACACTTAGGTAACTTAGTGATATCGAGAAACTTATCGAAGATTAAGATAACCTCAACCATACCTAAGCGAGCAGCGTCTACAAGTCCTTGAAACTCAAGACCTTTCTGCTTTATAGCCTTCATAATCTTCCACACCGTAGACGTGTGTAAGTCCATTAAATCAGCTACTTCGGAAATCTCCGGAATATACTCAAAACTCTGTAAGTGGTCGATGAAGTCTATGAGTGACGGATTGATATACCTGCTAAACTGAGAAGTGTGTGAGTCTTGAGACCAATGCAGGTCATCGTAGTCGTCTTGCTTACTCAAAGAGCTTACCCCTAAGATATTGATTCTTAAACCTCAAAAATATCTAAGTTAATCACGGTATAACACGCTTCTACGTAATAATGCGTGAAGGGCTGGCTATTTTTAATAGTTACGTGAAACAATATTGGTGATAAAACGTGAGGGAGCCTACTCTCGATTACAAGACAATTCTAGATGACCTATCCGGTGAGATAGCTTTTCAATACATATCGCGTGCTAAGGAACTAGCATCCAAGGGCTTTGACGTTATATCTTTCGGTGTCGGACAACCGGACATACCCACACCTCAATTCCTGGTTGATGAGGGTAAGAAAGCTCTTGACGAGAGATTCACAGGGTATACCGAGACCGAAGGGATTAAAGAATTGAGGGAGGCGGTAGCGGACTACCTTAACACACGTTACGGGAGCGACGTAAGGCCTGATGAGGTCGTGATAACTATAGGTACTAAGGGCGCGGCATACTTAGCTATGGCTGCTTACGTGAGGCCCGGTGACGAAGTCATCGTGACAGACCCTACCTATCCAGTCTACTCAGAGTTACCTAAGTTTCTCGGTGCTAAACCTGTTTACGCCCCCCTAAAGTGGTTAGGTGAGGAATCAGGTTTTTCCTTGGACATAGACTTAATACATGAATTAATAACGAGCAAGACCAGAGGCATAGCCATAGTCAATCCGCATAACCCAACTGGTGCTGTCTTCAGTAGTAGGGAAGTGGAGGAAATCATGAACTTAGCTAGAGATTATAAACTTCTAGTAATAGCTGACGAGATATACGATAACTTTCTTTACGAGGACGCCGACTTCAAGTCTTTCATTAGCTTCCCTGACTGGAGGGATCACGTCCTCTACTGTAACGGATTCTCTAAGACATTCTCAATGACTGGGTGGAGGCTGGGCTACCTAGTCGCTAGGCGTGAGGTCTCTAAAGTCCTTACAAAACTAGCTGTAAATGCGTGGTCGTGCCCTCCCTCAATAGCTCAGAAAGTCGGGATTAAAGCTTTAAGGAGTGATTGGAGTTTCGTTAAAGAAATGACGTCTTTGTTTGATAAGAGGAGGAGAACACTGCACAAAGAATTAAAACAAGTTAAGGGGTTTGAGGTGTGGCGTGGTAAGGGAGCTTTCTACCTATTCCCGAAGATTTCTAAAATCCTGGAAGCTACCGGGTTGGACGTGGAAGCCTTCGTGACCAAATTAATGGAAGAAAAACACGTGGTGGTACTTCCTGGGACAGCTTTCCCTAAAGAATTCGGGAAGAACTTCATTAGGTTTAGCTACGCGGTAAGCGAGGAGAGGATAGTGGAGGGTGTTAGGAGGATACGCGAATTCGTGGAAAACCTCGCATTAAGCAGTAACCGCATTTAGTTTAGATTAATAAGGAATACACCGGATTATTTTGTGGATGAGGAAAGCTAGGTGCTACAGAATTAATGAAGAGAGAACCCCCGACTGAGTATTAGTAAAGACAGACCTTCCTCACTCTGGGCTTCCTCTTCTTGTTTTCAAGTTCGCGACTCATGTAATGGTTTAGTGCGTCCCTTATGATTTCAGACCTGCTCTTACCGTTCTTAAAGGAGCAAATATCTAAACACTCAATTAATTCCTCAGGTAACCTAACTGTGACAGTCTTCATCCAACTCACTAATCACGTATTTTATGAGGAGCTTAGATAAGTTTGAGAGTAAGTCTTTTCCTCAGTGAGAGATCACCGAAAGTATCGGTCTTAGTTCGTGAAAAATAAAAGCTTATTTGATTCTAATACTTAATTCTTATTGGTGCGGGGGTGCCCGAGCCAGGTCAAAGGGGGCGGGCTCAAGTCCTCCGGCATTAAGAGCGGGAGACCCGCTGGCGTAGGCCTGCGTGGGTTCGAATCCCACCCCCCGCACTAAAATGGGTGAGTGGGTTGATGTGTGTTGATAATACGTGCCTTAACTTTAACGTATGATGAGGTGCGGGATTTAAGTGATGTGAAGAAAGACCTAGAATTAAGTGAGAGAGCTTTAGTGAGTACAGGGTTCACGCCGTGGACTGTCAGGGTCACACTGCCTGATGACGTATCTCAGGAGGTTATCAAGTATTTGTGCGGTAGTAAGTACTTATTCTCAGCTTACCACGCCAGCGTCGGTGACGTAAGTAGGGAGTCTTTAAGGAAGATCTTAGAGTGTGGCAACGGGTTCGCAACACTCTTAATCTCTAACTCAAGTGAGGTACGTGAGGCCGCGGAGCTCCTCGTTAATATGGTTGGTGAGTTAGGTGTTAACGTGGCTACTAGACTAGGCTTCACTATAGGTGATTACGTGGAAACACCGTACTACCCCCTCTCAACCCCCAAGAGGTATGGTGTATCGATCGCGTTAAGGTACGCGAACGATTTCCTAAGATCTCTTAAAACGCAGGAGAATTTGAAGAAGGCTTACGACGAAATAAGTAAGAGTCTTAAGAGGCTAGACAACATACTGAGTTCCGTGTTCAAGAATATTGAAATACCGTACTTAGGTATAGACGTGTCTCTTTCTCCTTGGATGGACGAGTCCGTGGTTCCCGTAATAGAATTCCTGAGTGGAGTCCCCTTCCCGAGTGCCGGCAGTGCTTGGGGCGTGAGAAGACTGAACGTCATGCTTCAAGAGTTAAGTAAAGAAATTAAGTCCTTAGGATTCAACGAGCTCATGCTACCGGTCGGGGAAGACAATAACCTCATGAGGCTTGTGAGGGAGGGTTCCCTAAAGCTACCTCACCTCACGTTCCTAACAGCTTACTGCCTCGTAGGGGTTGACATGGTTGCCTTACCGGGCGGTGCGGAGGCGGTTGAGCAAGTCTTGAAAGACGTGTTAGCTGCTTACGAAGTGAAGAAGAAACCTGTTGGTGTTAGGGTCATACCGGCTTTCAACGCGAGGGAAGTGCATATAGCTAGGTTCGGCACCATACCGGTAATCTCAACGTAGTTCGTCGTTATCAGTCCCTTAAGTCAATACTAAATGATTTTCCCTAAAGCCCTAACTAGAGTTAGCTTCTTTCTGCAATCAATTACGTACAGCCATAAACCCTCACTACTGAGTGATCTGAATATTCTCGTAACGTATTCTCGTAGCTCGTCCTCACTAACTTGATTAGGTAAGTCTTGCTCGACGCATGAGGCATCCACGTACCTCCTCTGCAGTAAGTATCTGCAGCCTACGATGTTCCCCTCAGGGCTGACGACACATTGTGCGGGGGTGAATGATGGTAGGGGAGGTAGGTAACCCCTATAAACCTCGATGTAAGTACCTTGCTCACCGGTCGGTGTCACGCCATGAAGTACTAAGCCTGTATGAGGCACACACCCCCACTCAACCATTGTCTCGCTTAAGTTCGTAGGTTTTCCGAGAAGACTCCTTAATTCTTGAGGTATTCTGCTCATGTATGTGTTAAGGCAATGACTAGGGATAACGTAGCTTATGTAGCTCTTATCCAGAAAACCCATAACCACTCTTAAAACTTCTTCTCTCATGGACTTACCCAAGAACCATAAATTCTCTCACCTGATAATACTGATTTAAGCATGTAGGGCTTGAAGGCATTTATGAAAACAACGCTTAGTTTCGCTCTTTCGATGATCGAGATAGCTATGGGGTCTAACAACTCGTATTTGCCGGGCGTGTAAGACTGTGATAAAACGTTTTTTAATTCCTTCACCGTCAACTCCTTAAGTAGTCTTGCGTTAGGGTCTGTCCTCGGGTCTCTATCGTAAACCCCATCAACTGTAGTTGCGTTAATGAGTAACTCAGCGTTAAGTAATTCCGCTAGCGATGCGGCAACCGCATTATTTGATTGACCTGGCTGCAGACCTCCTCCAACAGCTATTTTGTTCAGGTTCCACGCGTGTATGAATTCCTCTATTCTTGTCGGTATTGGGTAGTACGCATAATCACCAAGCAATGAGGAGAATAACATCGCGTTAAGTCTGGAAGCGCCTATCCCTAAGATGTCTTGCCATCCTAGGGAAACACCGGCTTCCGAAGCCATGCTTATGTATCTCCTAGCGGTCTCGCCACCACCAACCACGACAGCCATCTTCAGACCTTTCTTCTTATACTCAATCACTATTTCAGCGATCTCCATCAATACTTTAACGTTCTCCGGACTGAATAACTTCCCGGTAAGCTTAATCACCACCCTATTCAATTACGCCCCCAAAATAAACTACTGACGCATTATAATAAAGATCTGAGGGTATTAATCGATGATATCGTAGGGGATCCCCAAAGACCTCAACTCACTGGTTATGATGGATCTCGGCTCCGAACCTATCTTCCTCATTATTACTGCCTTGGTTGGGGCCGGCTTACTTCTTAATACGGACTCCCTAGTTATGTACCTGAGTTCGTCAACTCCTGAGATCTCCTTGATGGCGTACCTAGATATTATGTGCCCGTAGCATTCCCCGTATTTAAGAGCTCTCTTAGTGAATCCCTCAGCGTAATGCGGTCCCCCGAAACCTACTGTCGGCACGCAATTAACTGAGTACCTGAACTCCCTCAAAGCTTTCACCACCGACTCACCGACTACCTCATGTGCTTTCTCGTAGGCCCACTCAGTCTCTGATGAGCCTATCTCAACAAAAGTTAGTGGTTTTCGGAGATTGGTGGGTCCGTGATGCGTTACCTCGTAAACAACCTCGAAATCGCCGAGCTTATCCACGGCGAGCTCACTCAAGTTTCTTAAGGTTAGGTATGAGAAGACTGGGTTAGCTATCGAAAGCTCTTTCGACCTGCCCCCCATATCAGCTGACGCGGTGGGGTTTCCGGTGTGGTGGACGGTTAGCGACTTAACGCCTGAGCTAGCTTTGTGGCGAGATAAGATAACGTAGAAGCTAGCGTTAGGTAATACGTCATCTAAGAAATCAAAGTAGATAACGTCTTCCTTAAAACCAACTAGTAAAGCGTTGAGTTCTTCGATTATGAAAGAAGCCTCACTACCGACTACTTGAGTCTCCCTACACTTAGCAATCCCTCGGATAAAATCCGCCACACCCTTACCGGCAGGGTCCTCAACACTGTACGCTAAAGCAGCAAAAAACTCTTCAGGGTCTTCCTTAAGCGATTCCTTAAACACCCTTAACCTCCTCCCCACCTAAAGAGCCGAGCTTCCTCGAATATTCTTAAAGTAACTAATAAAAGCATAAGCAGGACTCGCGCGGGGTTTTATAAGGTCATTATAAAGAAATACTTGGTTAGACTATAATGCGTCTTATTAAGTCCTTTAAAGAAATCTTGAAGAAAGTCACTTTATTGCTAGGCCTATTAGTTTTCTATGCTTACGGGTTTCTATGGACTCTGAAACCACGTAGGGCGGAGAGCATGAGTGATTTGCTAGACTTATTCTATTATAAGTTCCTCAGACTTAAGAAAGAGCATGTTGAGGTGGTGAGGATTACTGATAGTGAGTTAGTCACTATAAGCAGGAATCCTTGTCCCGTATTGAGACTTACCTTATTCTTAGGCCTAGACACGAGGTATACGTGTAAGCTGATTTCAGAGCCCGTGTGTAGGTATGTAATTAGACGCGTAAACCCTGAACTCGTCTTCGAGAGAAACTACGATTACATAAGACCTTATGAGGACGGGTGTATGGAGAGAATATATTTGAGGTCTTAACACAAAAATTAAATTGCGTCCCCCCAATATTCAATGGTGTGCTCAAGTGGTTTCATACGATGTGGTTATAGTGGGTTCCGGGATCGCGGGCGCTTCGTTAGCTTACTTCCTGAGTAAAGACGGTTTCAAGACCTTAGTGTTGGATGTGAAGCCTTTTGAGAGGATAGGTGATAAGCCTTGCGGTGACGCCATAGGTAAGCACCACTTCGATGAGTTAGGTCTTGAAGCGCCCGCCGACGAGTTATTAGAGGGTTACGTGAAAGGGATTGACGTGTACTCACCTTCTGAGAAAGTGAAGTATAGGGTTATGGGTGATGGTTATGAGGTTCATCGAGTGAAATACACTAAGTATTTACTGAGTGAAGCCATCAACAGAGGTGTGGAATTCTGGGGTGAGTCTCAAGGGGTAGAACCTCTAGTTAAAGACGGTTACGTGGTCGGGGTCTCCGTGTGGGTTAAGGGTAGGGGGAAGCTGGAGGTCGGTTCTAAGATCTTGGTTGACGCTTCAGGAATGGCTAGAGCGATCGTCAGAAAACTTGACGTTAAGTGGCCTGTGAGGGAGGATATAGACCCGAAAGACATGAATATAGCTTACAGGGAGATCAGGAAGCTGAAGAAGGAGGTTGAGGAGCCGGAGATACTTAGGATATACGTCAGTAAGAAGGTAGCTCCAGGAGGGTATTGGTGGTTTTTCCCGTACTCTAAAGAAGGTGACGTAGTTAATGTCGGGCTAGGCGTTCAGGGTGGCATGAACTACCCTAACCCTAAAGATCTCCTACACGAGCACGTCATAAGCAGGGAAGTCTTTAGTGGTAGTGAGGTCATTGAGGCAGGCGGTGCCGCCGTACCCACTAGGAGGCCGTTGAAGACACTTGTCTGGAACGGTATAGCGGTGACCGGCGACGCGGCTTACGCAGTGAACCCGGTACACGGGGGTGGCAAAGGCTCCGCTATGTTAGCTTCTTGGTGTATATCCAAATCCGTAAAACACGCGCTAGAAGTAGGCGATACATCCGCGAAGAGTTTATGGGAAGCCAACATATGTTTCAATAAGAGGTACGGGGCTAAGCAAGCGGCCCTAGACATATTCAGACACTTCCTTCAGAGATTAAGTGATGAAGACTTGGAGTACGGGATGAGTAGGAAGATCATAAAGGAGGAGGACTTAAACACAGTCTCTCTAAAAGGAGACTTAGAGCTCAGCGTCGTTGAGAAGGCTATGAGGTTATTAGCTGGCTTATCAAGACCTTCACTCCTCTTCAAACTCCGTAGGGTCGCTCACTACATGAATGACGTTAAGCAACTCTACATAAATTACCCTGAAGAACCTGAGGGCCTGAGTAAATGGTATGAGGAAGTTGAGAAGCTGTATTCTAGGTTTAAGGAAGAGGTGTAGAAAAACTATCTTTTTTAGTTAAGCTAGTAGAGAGTCTTTAAGCCACGGGTACATGTTAATCCATCTACTGATGAAGTCTTTATAGGTTTTTATGTATAGTGGGTGTGACGTCATCTTCTTTATTAAGTCTAGGTTCCTCCTATACTTTACTGCCTCACCTATGCTGTTAGCTCCCTTCATCCTCGACCATTCTTCAAGAGTGAACATGTATTTTTTCTGTACGTAGTCTCTGTACACATCATTGAGTACGTTGAACGTGCAGAAGGGAACTACGCGGCCGTCAGGCATTAAGTAATGTACGTTACACCTCATAACCCTCTCAACGTCGTAGTTGTAGAGATCCATGAAGTGCATCATGCCTAGGAAAGTGAATTTGTAGTGCCACTCACCGAGAGACTCATAAGTGTGTTTAACCAGCACCTCGCTTATCAGCTTGCGTAGAATCCCTTTAATCTCTGAGGGTACCTCACCCCACTTAATGTACTTTAGCAGTGCTGAGATCACTAGCTTAGACCCGACTAAGTACCTACTTCCGCCACTCCTCAACTCAGCTGATTTCTCCGTGAGGTAGTCTAGAAAGCCTTGAACGTCTATCATCCTGGTAATAGGTATGTACTCAGGCTCCCCATCATTCATTCTTATGTATACGTAAGTCCCAACACCACACTCCGGGTGATTAGCCATCTCAAACTTGAATTCACCACTGAAACCCTCAACGAATTCCGAGATGGGTACTGAAGCCGGTACCGGGAACCAATCACTAACCTTTATCTGACCCTTTGTCTGCTCTTCTATTAATTTAGCTACGTCATATATAGTGACCCTCAACTCATCCCTTTCAGCTTTCTTTATCATCCCAGTCAAAGACACTGGTTGCAGGTTGACGGATCTCACTATGTCTTTATTAAGGGCTGCGAACTTTATTATATCTCCTAACTCGTGCGTGTTAAGACCTTTAATCACTGTAGGGACTAAAACAATGCTAGTCATCCCTGACTTCCTGAACGCGTCTAGAGCGAAAGGAACTTCCCAGTGGTTTTTAGGGTTTGCCTGCGGCGAGACCCCGTCGAAGCTCATGTATATAGTGTTAACCCCCGCCTCCCTCAGGTCTCTTGAGAACTTAACAGCGGCTTCCTCGCCTTCAAGCAGGTATAGCTTGGCGAACCTAGTTATGTTAGTGTTTAGCTGGATGTGCTTGACCCCCATCTCCCTCAACATCCTGACTATGTCTACTATGTCATCTCTTAACGTAGGCTCGCCGCCGGTTAATTGAATGGCTGGAGTCACGCCTTGCTTAAGGAGTTGCTGAACCATGAATCTAATCTGCTCTATCGTCGGCTCGTAAACGAATCCTGACTTCTCGGCGAAGAAAAAGCAATACCAACAGTCTAAGTCACACCTATTAGTCAAGACCAAGTTCGCTAACGCGGTGTGATTCTTGTGTATAGGGCATAAACCACAGCTGTAGGGGCATGGGGCTGAGAGACTTGTGTAGACGTGTCTGGGACCCCTGCCCTCAACATACCATTTCTCTATCCTCCTAGCAAACTCGGAACTACCCTGATATAACTCCTCTATCTCGCCGTGCTCGGGACACTCCTTCCTTATATAAAGCTTCCCATCCCTCTCGAAAATGATTGCGGGGAGTAACGCGTAGCAGTAAGGACATATAGACTGTGTAGTCCTGATTAGCTTCTCGCCCTCGTTAAGCTTAGGGAGAGAATCCCATACCTTAACCTCCCTATCAGCTATCCTGATAGTTCGTGTAGCTCGGTCATAATATGACGGCGTTATTAACTTCCCTTCCTCACTACTTTGACCATCACCCAACCCACATTACCTCACTATACTTTCACTCTGTTAATAATAAATATTTTCATAGAATCCCGGAGTGTAAGGATCCGTCAACTACCGGAAGTATCGCGCGATTTGATGGATTCGGTCATTATGTAAGGTTTCATAGCCAGCCCTTAAGATTGTCCCAGCCGCCGCGTAGTTCTTTCTCTCCCAGGTATATGAGGCCTGGAGGGCCTTCCACGACCTCACCTATTAAGACGTAGTCTTCGGGCATTTCCTGCTCGGTGAAAACAGCTATGGAGTATTCCTCCCCCATGTAACGTAAGATCTTCCTTATTTCTATTGAATACTGCTCCGAGATCTCAAGTACCTCCCTACACAAGCTCTCCGCACGTAGTCTCATGGCCACGCCGTTAATTTTTAAGACGTTCCTCAATGATTCTAGACCGTCACTAATATCTGTGGATACCCTAACCCTATCAACGTCGTTTAAGAACCTTAGGGGTGGATCCGGCCTCCTCAACACGTTAAGGAATTTCTTGATGTGGTCTTCACTCAGTATTTTCTCGTAGTATGTTAGTGCCGGGACGGAGGATACCCCTAAACATTTCGTTGCGTAAACTCTATGTCCTGGCTTCAGACCCTTATTGCCTACGGGATTAGTTGATACTCCGAGTACGGCAACGTCTAGCCAGCCATCCTCGGAGACGTTTAGGTCACCGCCTAGAAACAACGCATTAAGTGCTCGGCAAGAGTCACGTAATCCGCGAGCTATCCCCTCAACATCTCCTAACACCATGTCTTTCCGGAGACCTACGGAGGCTGTAAGAGCTGCTGGAACCCCTCCCTTAGCTATCACGTCTATGGCAGCACCTAAAGCTACCCTATAAGCTAGGTCGTCGAATCCCATCCAAGGATACTTTGAGGTCTTGAAGGATGTTCCGTCTATCTTAAGGAAGAACCATCTACCCATAACCTTCAAAGCCCCTGCATCATCCAAGTAACCAAAAGGTATTCCAGCGTAGTACTCGCCGAGGAGACCCGCGATTACCTCAATTAACTCACGCTCACTAAACTCACCAACCCTTCTCATTAATTACGCCCACGTTAAGTAAAGAAGTTATAAGAATTTAAAGAGATTAGGATATGTAAAGGGTGGTTGATTAAGTGTTTCGAGGTATTGAGTCAAGGACCAGGTATTGCTTTATGCTTGCCTTACTGGCGACTCTAGTGTTTTCCTCTGCAACGCCTCAGTACGCTGCTTGGGTCACTAGCCACGCTCAGGAAACCCCGAGCTACGACGTATACAATTTAACGTATGTTGACGTAGCGATGATTACGTACGTGAATAACGTTTCCGAGGGGTATTTCGAAACACCCATCAACTACACTGAGCCACACTATACTCAGGTAGTGCGTATTTTTAGGGTAGGAGGGAACGTCACCGTCAACACATCAGAGGATAAGACCTCCTTCACAATCCCCATAAATAATAACTCACGCGGCTACGTAGTATTAAACGTGACCCTGATTCGGGAGTCACGTAAGGAGATGAACATCGTAGCACAAGCACTGTATCTCGGGAACGTATTTCTTTACGACTACCCATACCCTGAGGAAGTGGTGGAGAAGTACGTTCTACAGCCTAACGAGAAGGTGGTCGAGGTCGTCGTACCTCTTTTCGAGGAGTGGATGCGTAGCAAGCTTTACGCGAACATCAGCTTGGGTAAGGTGTCTAAGACTTACTTAGCTGTATGGGCTGCTAACTACATATACGGGGGTTACCTCATAAAATATAACGCAAGCGCCATACCCAGATCCCTAGAGGAAGTCTTGGAAAGGAGGGAAGGGGATTGCGATGATATGTCTAGAATCCTCCTCAGCTTGCTGTGGTATTACGGCGTGCCGGCGAAGATTCAGTACGGCTACGTCTACCTGAAGTTTGATTACGTGACAGACGTTTACGGCTCCCTCACAAGATTCATTAATGCAGGTCCTCACGCGTACGTAGTTATTTACGTGCCGACTGTCGGGTGGGTCTCAGTAGACCTCCTCGCTTGGGCACGTCTGTATTACCCAACACTAATAACGGGTGAATCAACATATTCTAACGTTACTAGCGAGGACTTAGAAGAAGTTGAGAGATTCTATACCTCTTTCAAGTATCTCGAACTGATAGAGATACATGAGTCTAGTAAGTTGCCGGAAGACTTGATTAGAGATTTAATGAGTGAAGATCTTTTCGGTAGGCTGGAGAGAATGTTTAGTGAAACACCTCAAGAAACCAACACCACGACAACCGCAACGAGCCTCCTGACCGAGACAACGACCGCAACGCCCAGCACTAGTGTGTCACACGAGAAAACAACTAAAGCAGTTATTCCCACGGCTTTATTTGAAGTCTTAACAGTAATCGCCTTAGTTGCTGGCGCTACCATACTGATCTTGACGTTGATTATTCTTAGGTCTGGATCACAGCTTAAACAGTGACTGCGTAGGTAGTTAGTGTATGGGTGGCGGGTCAGTCCTTTGCGAGGTATGTGAGGAGAGGCCTGCGGTTAGGAAGTGTAGGATATGCGGTAGGTACGTGTGCGAGAGACACGTGAATGAGGAAGGTGTTTGTGCTGTTTGCGAGGACCTGATGTGCAGGATATGTAATATTAGGCTCTCAGTAACTTCATGCGTGATGTGCGGTAAGCCTGTCTGTAGGAATTGCTCGGTGGAGCTAGAGCCAGGGATCCGGGTATGTAAGCAATGCGTTGATAATCTGCGAATCCTTAAAGAGGGGGGACTCAAGCTAGGTATGTTAGGTGATCGTGGTGAGTGAAGCCAGCGTTAAAGACTTGGTGTGTGGTGATTACTACCTCATCTGCGTGGGCACCCGGTTGAGGAGCGATGACGCGGCGGGTTTAAGGCTCTGTGAACTCTTACTGAGTCGCGGCTTTCCTGAGGGCAGAATCGTTACGTGTGAGTTCGGCTTAGAGAACTGCGCGCCAATTATCGAAGAACTCTCAGTGAGAAAAGCCTTACTAATTGATGCTGCTCTGATTTCAGGTCAGGGGGGAGAGACCCCTAATTACTTTATAGCTAGTTTAAGCTCTATTAACGATTCTATAACCTTGGTGACGACTCACTCAATACCGATTAACCTCGTTGTTGAGTTGTTGAGGAGGGAGGGGTTGTTCGACGACGTGTGGGTTTTAGGTATAGTCGCGAGGGATCTAAGCTTGGGCGAGGAACTCAGTCCTGATGTGCAGGAGACCGTGAATTACCTAGCTGACTTAATCATTGAGACGTTAAGTTCGTGTGAAGCTAGGTAAGACTCACTATAATTACTGAGAGGGCTAGAGCTACTAAAGCGGGAATCAACGCATACTTAACCACCGTGGAGACCCCTTGCTCTACCCTGAACCTGCCGAAGGAAGACTTAAGGATCGTTATAATGGTGAGGATTGCCAAGTATTTTACGGCGGTCGCTAGAGCTCCTAGAACTAGGTTGTCGCTGAAGGGGTACGGCCCTCCCAGGAACACCACGGCGACGATTAAGGAGAGGACGTATAGATCCGCGTCGTGGAGGAAGTTAAAGAGTGCTAGGAGGGGGCCGCTAAACTCTGTCTCCACCCCCGCTATTAACTCTTGCTCGGCTTCCGGTATGTTGAAGGGCGGGAACATTAGCTTGGATTGGATGGATACTAAGGCGGCTATAGTCGCCAGGATCATGGGTATTGCCGTCAGAGGGTTGAACCACAAGGACCACGCGAATTCAGCGGTCGTACTAACGGAGAAGGCAGGCTCTCCTTTAGTGGTCAGGCTCACTAGATATACGGGGACTATGGTTGCTGTGAAGAACGCCGGCTCCGCGACGGCCAGGATAGATGAGAATCTTGAGACTCCCTTAATCGTGAATGGGTTTGTGAGCGAGGTTGACATAAGTAGCTCCGAGATCGCTACCCAGACACCAAGGAAGTAAATCAGTAATATCACGTCGAAATTGAACGCTATTCTCAGCGGTGATATAGGTAGTAGGAATAGTGAGGCCGTTATGGCCCCGACCCCGACACAGCCGAAGATTCTCGCGAGCTTAACGCTGCCGTATCTGTAGTTAGGCTCTGCCTTAACAAGGAGTAGTTTTAGGAAGTCCGCGAACGGCTGTAGTATTCCGAGAGGTCCTACGTACGAGGGCCCCATCCTCCTCTGAGTCCTGGCGAAGAGCTTCCTAACCCACCACTCACTAAGCATTGAAGCAATCCAGAGTGTTAGGAGTCCTGGGAAGACCAGTGTGCTGAAGACCATTAACGCGATTAACGTTGCTTCCTCCACCTAAATCACCTCATGAAGTATATTAACGCGATTAAGGTTAGTAAGCCTATGTATGACACCATGTACACACCCCAATCATTTAATACGCCGTTGTGCATCTGGTCTCTTAAGAAGGTGTATAGTCTGCGACCAGCACCCCTCACCACGCCCCAGAACAAGTTGCGTACTGAGACGTCAACAGATTTTATAACGTTCGCGGGTTCTCCACCTATGTATGGCTCTGAGTATTCCGAGCTGGTCTGAGATGTTTTCCTAGATAGTGTGATATAGATTAGGTACATCACGAGCGTCGAGAACACCAACACACCACTTAAGAATAGGGTTGCTGTCCAAGGATCCAGATTGAGCGAGCTCACCTCACTCACCTACTCCAGAAAATCAAATATCCTTGTAGCCAGTAATTAAGTATCCCGTCTCTCGAGGTCGTCGCCTCCACAAACCTACGTAGCCACTCACTCATAATGGGTGACAGTAACCCGGTCATCAAGCACGCTACACTCAGTATTAAGAGTATTATGGTGGGCAACGCGCTAGCTCTCACGAACTCCCTCTTAGGTGTCGTGAAGAGCGTTGCGTAAAGCAGTCTAATATACCCTAAGAGTGATATCGCTGAGATTACGTTAATGATTACTGAGATGTAGGGGGCTTCTGCCTCAAGATAGGAAACGTATAGCAGATACTTACTGAAGAATCCTCCGAATGGCGGGATGCCTAACAACTGAAGAACACCTATTATTAGTGCGGCACCTAATAATGGGTTCCTCCTCGCCACACCGCCTAACTCGTCGAGTCTTCTAGTCCCTCCCGCCGCGTATATTATAACTCCAGCGGCGAGGAAGAGGAGGGACTTACCTAGGCTGTGATTGATTAGGTGGTAAAACGCGCCGGTAAGCCCGTCTACGAAGGCTTGTGAGCCAGGCTTGGAGAGGAGTGAGGATCCTATGGAGAGACCTACTAAGACCAGGCCTATATGGCTTATCGTTGAGTATGCGAGCAACCTCTTTATATCGTCTTGTATAGCCATCATGAACGCTCCTATAAGGCCTGAAGCAAGTCCTAAAACCAGCGTTACTAGAAGTATTAGGTCTCTTAAATCCCTCACCGCTGAGAAAGGATTGAATATCGTGTATAAGAATCTGAAGACGGCGTAGACACCTACGTTCACTACAAGACCTGATAACGCGGCTGAGACAGGTGTTGGTGCTTCAGGGTGTGCGTCAGGGAGCCAGAAGTGGTTGGGGAACACGGCAGACTTGAATGTGAAGGCCCATAAAGATAGAGCCAGAGCTATCGCGGTGGCCGCGTATACCTGACCGTAGTAATAACCTGAAACTAGGTTGTAACTCCAGAACAAGGTTACTTTGTTTGTTAAGTCAGCCATGTTGAGCGTCCCGAATGAAGCGTAGATGAAGACCAACCCTATGAAGTATAGTGTGGTAGCTACGGCTCCGAAGAGCCCGTACTTTATTGCTGCCTCAACAGCTTCCGGCTTATTTCTGTAGAAACCTACTAGTGCGTAAGCACTGATGGACATCACCTCCAACATAACGAACAAGTTGAAAGCGTCTCCTGTGTAGATACAGCCTAGCATGCCGACCTCCAAACCTAGGAGTAGGGTGTAGTAGTACGGCGCGTCCTTCAAATCTCTTATGTACCACGCGCTATATAGCGTTATCAAGAACATTACTGAGGCAGTGAGTAAGGCTATGAGGGAATTCACCTCGTCTAACTCATAGGATATGCCTATCGGAGGCCACCACCCGCTGAAGGGGTAGGCTTTAACACCTTCTTTAACAACTATGCTGAAGTTGTATGCGGCGACGACCAACGCGTATAGTGAGACTACTGACGCGTACGCGTGGACGAACTTAATATTCTTTACGATGATGCCTAG
>DAIRVF010000001.1:0-27176 GCA_036802965.1 Zestosphaera sp. | reverse complement strand
CCCTAACCACGCATAAGGACTTAATAAGTGATGTGATTGTGGGGAAGTCTAGGTCTAGCCCGAGGACTACGTCATCAGTTCCTAAATTAAGTGATCTTAAGACGTTCTTCAACCCCTCGGTAGTCTGCACTGTGAACGCGATCTCCGAAGTCTCCGCACCTATCAACCTAGCTACCTCCTTCCTCCCCCTCGCAACATAGTCCTCCAGCAAGTCCTCAGTAACGGAACCCTCGTAAATCATATTCAAGACTCCGCTTAGGGTTTCGTAGACGTTAATCGGGGTGAGGCCTGTGGACGCGGTGTTTAAGTACGCGCGAAATCTCTTAATTGACGGGAAGTAATCCCTAACACTACTTAACAACGAACTACACCTAGAAATTCTTTTGAGGCATGGTTTAAATACGTGGCTCGACGACACTACGAGGAAAATGCATGAGGGTAAGTCTTTTAAGGAATGCGCTAGAGTGTAGAAATATTAAGGGGTATTAACGTGAGCGAGCTGCTCTCATGCATCTCGAGAAGAATTTCTTACGTTCTCGTAGATAAGTTTCCAGGCACTGCCCAAGTAGTCAGGGTCGCTGCACGACTAACTGGAGAAGGATCCAAGAACGTCCCCGCCGAAAACCCTCTACTCTACATGGAGTTACTGGATCAGCTAAGCGACCTAACATTAATTCTCGTCGTTTCCTTCCCTAAGGAAAGCTGGGTTTACGAATTCCTCAACGCTTTACGAGGTAATGCAGACTTGACGACTGTGTTAAATAAATACAGAAATCAAATAACGAAGTACTGCGATAACCAATACGCCAACATCATGAATAAAAAATTAGATGTCGTGGAGGAACTCTGTTAAGTAGTGATTGCCCGTGCATGGTGTTTTGGTTGCTTCCTTTATTTTGGTAGTCATGCGCGGGCTCATCCCACCTGCCTGGCCCTGCCTCCCCGCCTGCAGGAGCGCCTACATGCTTTTCGGTACTCCCCTCGGCAAAGCCTAATTAGCTCATCGGTTCCTATAGATCTACATAAGCATGCATTTATAAAGTCCCCAAAGCAACCCAAGCACTCAAACAAGCGAATAGTCCGCACCCTTTAAATCAGCTTATTAATCAGGTTAACGAGTTTTTCATGAAACTCCTCCTCCATCGTGACCTCCCTCAATACGACAGATATAACCTCTAACTCCTTCTGATCCCTCAACTCCTCACCAACCTCTCTAAGCAAACCGCTCACTGCAGGATAGAGTAATTTCCCGTAAGTTTCTTCACCGACTAAGCCCTCCAGTCTTCGCAAATCAGAAAGGATTTTCTTGAAGGTCTCACTGTTGATCGAGCCCGTTTCAAGAGTTTTCATAAGCGAGGTAATAGTCACCCATGGCTCACCTATCACGAAGGAGCAATCAACTTCCACGTACGGTAACTTCAAGAAATTAAGTAGGTCCTTCATCAACTCCGCATGATTAAGAGTCTCCGCTGAAATCCACTTAAAAATAACTCTTAAGAGCTGATCCCCGACCCTCTCACTCAACTCCCTATAAAAATTCCCTACAAACCTCTCAAATCTCTCCGAGCATATCAAGACTTCATTTAGGATACTCATATTACTCAACGTAGTCGCCAAATCTTATTATAGAGGATTTAAAATATAAGACACATCTAACCCACTAAAAACCTACTTGATGAGCGAGATCCCCAGATGACGCTATCTTTCAGTGTGTTGGGGAGCGTTGGGCTTAAGGGTGATGAGTCGGAAACTAACCAGGATCGGAACTTCATAGAGAATGGGACGTGATCTCTGAATCCCCGTCTTAAGGGACGGATCAAGCATATCATCGCACTTTCCGCGAATTGAGTTCATGGAAGCACCTTAACTTATTATTGAAACGTGCACAAACTCTAAAGCTAGTACTAAAAGAATAAGTATCGTAAATAGATTGGCCCTACTTATGAATCTCGAGACATTTGTAGGTGTTGGTTGTTTCAGTAATTTGAAGACTGAGTATGCGAGACCTATTTGCGGAATCAAGATTAGTGCGTGGGTTTTACGAGAAAAAAGTCCATAATATCCTGCCTCATAATTTAGAAATAATAGGGGACCTAACACCAAGCCTAGTAGAATGAATAAGGAGCCTAATGAGGCCGCTACTTTAGGTCCGTAGGTTATTGCAACACTCTTAACACCTTTCCTCGCATCCCCTTCCATGTCCTGTATGCTCTGAATAACTTCGCGACCGAGATTTACGAAGAAACTTACCCAAGACATGTTTAGAACTGTGGAGTCGACCCATCCGGTCGAGGTTAGTGATCCATATATGAATGCCATCGAAACACATGACGCAACCACTACGTTACCCAAGAGACCCGTAGCTTTAAGCTTAAGGCTATAGAAAATAGATAGAGCGTAAGTCGTGTTAAGAACTATTGTTGGTAGCAAACCCGTCGGTAAGGAAAAATAAAAACTAGCTAAATACAGCAATAGACTAAACCACATGGCCGCTCTCCTAGAGATTCTCCCAGAGGGTATGGGGGCCCAGGGCCTATTTACTTTATCAATCTCGTAGTCAATGACATCGTTAAAGGCAAACGATGAGGCGGTAACTAACATCGACGCTACTAAAGGGAAAAACAATAAATCCGGTCTGGGCAAAGCCTTCAAGGCAATGACCTGGCCTATGAAAACGGCGACTCCTATAAGTAACGGACCTATAGGACGAGTTAACTCTACGTACGCGAGCACTGTACGAAATCCACTTTTCGCAAATATCCACCAACCACCATAATAACACTTTGTATTAGAATAAATATCTTTAATTGAGTTTCGTCAAAACGTTTGATCCTTGACGCTCATTTTATTGATTTGTTTGTTCTCGTCAAGGATCTTCCGCCTTGCCCACAGGGGATTTCTCGATTCCTGTGAGGTGATGAGTGTCAGTAGCGCTCCAGTCGCCTAGATGGGCTCTGAGGAAGAGGTTGATACACGCTACCATGGTGTTACGCCCACAACATAAATCTAACTCTAAATCACCAACTCCGAAACAGACCATGATCTAAAAAGATTATTTATGATTTTCACATAGTTTTTCTCGGGGTCGGTTGGTAGTTGACTGAGTCCCTGACCTTATTCGTCTTGTTTTTAACGCTCTTAGCCGTTGTTTTATTACTTCATTCTTTCAGGAGTTTGAGGTCTCAGGCTGGCGTACTCATAGTCCTCTACACTGTCTTCATGATTTCCTTCCTGTTTCACGCTCCTTTCACTCAGAGCCCGTTAGGTTTGTGGGGTTTTAAATACAATGACGTGGTTTACGGTGTGTTCTCTCCAAGGTTTTCTACTGATCTGATGAACAATAAAGAAAAGCTAGTTAGGTATTGGTTAAGGCCTGAGTCTTTCGAGGAGTTAGTGAGTGGGACTAACTTATGTCCTGTTCCTTACGTAGACTACAAGTTTGAGTACCCGCCTTTAGTAGGTTTCTTCTGGTTCTTAACTACCTGTGTTTCCTTCAGCATCTCAGGAAGGCTTACCACGGCAGGGGACCAGTTTTTCAGCATGTCTTCGTCAGTAAATTACGTGCTTCAATCACTAATACTATTTTCTTTCTTAGCCCTATGTTTTCACTACATCAAGAAGATTAACTCTCTTCATAGACTCGGTGCTTGGAGGACCGCACTCTTCTTGATTCTCCCCTCAACCATATTGTACGTCACCTATAACTGGGACATAATAGCTTCAGGTCTGGCCGTGACCTCCCTTTATTATTTCATGAGGAAGAATTACAGGGTTTCCGGCTTCTTACTAGGGCTCTCAGTAGCTAGCAAGATATTGACTGGAGGACTCCTGATACCTCTAGCCGCGTACCTATTGAGAGACGTGGTGAGGGATAAGCAAGTCGTTAAGAACCTAACACACTATATCATCTCTTTCCTCGTCGGAGGGTTAACGCCTTTTATCTTAGTATACATCGCGTCTGCCGAGGGATTCCACGCGTTCATAAACCACCACGCGAGTTGGTACTGCGAGAACTGTGTTTACGCGTTACTAGTTCCAGACATCTTCAGCCCCCTACACAAGTACTTCTACGTGGTCACGGGTCTAGCACTACTCTCACTAATAGCTATCCAGACGCTGAGGAACTCAAGATCTTTAGTCTCGCTAGCTTATGCCTCGGTTGGGGCAGTGGTCGCGCTAAACTACGTTTTCACGCCTCAGATGATATTAATGATATCACCGCTCGCTGTCCTAGCACTCAATAAGAGAGAACTCGGGACGTACGTAATAGCAGACATAGCTAATTTCTCTTTGATAATAACGTTCTTCGAGGACTCAACCCTTAGGTCATTAATCTCGAAAATCATACCGATAGAAACAGGATTCAACCCCTGGACAATAGACTCACCAACACAGTGGTTAGCAACTATTAGAAACATACTCATACTAATAACCATCGTAGCCTCAATAACGAAACGAAGTGAGCTACCCAACCCTTCAGAGCGAGCTGTTCAGTCTTAACTAGTGCCTGTGCCGTCCATACGCTTGATTTTCAGTCTCCGAGATTCGTGAGGTGATGACTGACCTCCTCCCCGCCCTGAAGGGCGAGGCTTTCAGTTGTAAACGCTAGCGAACGCCGCGGCTTCTAGTTCTTTGGAGTCTAGAACGCTAGCTTTTTGGACGCTTCCCTATATATCGGGTCTGTAAAGTCGTATCTTTCATTCTCTTTCATCAGTACACCTAAGGCTATTAACCTGTTTAAGCCATAGTATAGTGTCTTGTTGTATATGTAGGTTCCTACCCAAGCCTCGACCACTCTTTTTATCGCATTCCAGTTTCTATGACCCATGGCTACTGCCCTCAATATATGTCCGTAGAGCTTACCGGATCTCACAATCTTCTCTAATTCGCCGAAAGCTACCTGTGTGGCTTCCTCCAATACTTTATCGAGTATATCAAACCTTCTAGCCTGAACAACGTTATACCCGTAAAACGCGAGCCACCCCGGTATTCCATCAAGTGCCCCAACAACTTCTTCTATAGTTGCTCTCGGCGGCCGAATTCCAGCTTCATTAAAACCTACCTCTAAAAACCTTATTGATTCCTCTTTTGAGAATCTATTCAGCACTAGTTCGTCTCTCACCCTGCCATAGAGTGGGCTAGCGTAATTATCGAATTCGAGGAATTCGTATAGCAGCCCGATTTCTGAACCGCTTAGGATAAACTTAACATTGCGTAAGTTATCATAACTGTAAGCCATGATCTGTCTGAAATCCATTCTATTATGCCCTCTAAGAAACCTTAATTCTTGGGCTTCATCAATAACTACGAGGAAGTAGGTGTTCTGATCTCTAGCGTAATTGTCGAATTTCTCCAGAATAGAGGTTATCGAGGGCTCCCTCTTCCTCCAATCAAACCCCATCTCAATACTAGTACCCAACACCTCTATCTTCACACCTCTAAGGCTTCTTAAGTACTCAGCAAGTCTATTGGAAAACTTCGTATGAGCGATGGATTCTGAAAACAACTTATACAATCCCGCAACATTATATTGATATTCGGAGAGCTTTCTCGCGTTAATGTAAATGTGGGGGTAATTATTTTCATTTAGAAACACTTTTAGCAAGGACGTCTTACCTACTCTTCTCACACCGAGGCAAAGGATTAAGGGAGAACCGTCCCTCACGTATAATTCTAGCAGGTCAAGCTCTTTTTCTCTATCAAATAATTCGCTACGAGATTCCTTCGGTCTCGGGTCGAACAACATCGGTTACACCCCTGTAACTAAGTTACACCCATGTAACTAATTAATAATGCAAGCTTATAAATTAACCCATCTAAGTGGATCCCGAGCTCGTTTCATAACTTATTAGGATTTGAGAGTCTAGTGTATTGGTGGTTGTGTGGGGAGGAGGAGTAGGAAGAAGTATAAGGTGTTTAGACCTGTACAGAGGACTTTGCCGAAGGTTTTCCAGTGTCCTGCATGTGGTTCTATGACCGTGATAATAGATGTTGAGACCTACGTTAACGAGTTAGGTGAGGAGAAGAAGAGAGCTCTTGTTAAGTGTATGAATCCTAAGTGTGGGCTGAGAGCTGAGTTGGTTGAGTTGCCGTCGATTTTTGAGGCTGTGGACGCGTACTCAAGGTTCCTCGAGCTGTACGGTACTGATAAGATGAAGACATGGTTTGAGAAGGGGGAGTTTATTGAGTGAGCGTAGGTTCTGGGTCGATTCACACCTGAGGAGCAAGCTTAAATCAGGAGAGAAAATACATTTCACTCTATTAGATCCTGACAAAATAAGCGACTTAAGCAAGGTCGATAAAATAGCTGAGATAACGGTCTCGGAAGGCACTGACGCGTTCTTAGTCGGCGGCTCTATAGGGGTCTCAGAAAGAGACGTGGACGAACTAGTGATTTCTTTGAAGAAGTGGGGGTTGCCGGTAATATTATTCCCAGGCAACGTCTCAGGCATCTCGAAACACGCTGACGCCATATTATTCATGTCGCTTCTGAACTCAGACGACCCCTACTTCATAATAGGAGCTCAAGTACTTGGAGCACCGCTGGTAGCTAGGTACGGGCTGGAGACCCTTCCCACGGGGTACGTAATAGTTGGGTATGGTGGGGCCGCGGGCTACGTGGGAAGGGCGAGACCAATCCCATACGACAAACCAGAGTTAGGTGTAGCGTACGTCCTAGCAGCCAGGTTCCTAGGGATGAGGTATGTGTATCTCGAAGCGGGGTCAGGAGCTCCGGAACCCATACCCTCCAAGTTCGTGGGGAAGGTCTCAGCGTTCAAGGGAGACTCTGTGCTAATAGTTGGTGGAGGGATAAGAACGCGAGAACAAGCGAGGGAAGCGGTCAACTCAGGCGCGGACATAATAGTGACTGGCACAGCTGTAGAGGAAAATGCGGAGAAAGCCAGAGAAATCATAAGAGCTGTCAAGAAGAAATAAAATGTTTTTAATCGAGAACCAATCCTCCACCAGGGAGACCACAAGTCACTGGTGGTCAGAAGTCCTGGTATTCTACGCATTTCTCTATTATCTCGATGTATTTCAAGCCGTGATCCGGTAGCACGGCTACCACGTCGCCTTCACTTATCACACCTTCCTCGATAGCATTTGATACAGCTTTTAAGACTGCTCCACTACTCAAACCTACTAGTATCCCGTCTTTTCTGGCTGTTTTGATTACTTCTTCAAGAGCTTCCTTGAGGGTCACCTCATATATCTTATCGATCTTAACTAAGTGAACCCACTTCATGCCCGATTCCACCCTTCTAATACCAGGTATTACCTCCCCTCTAGCTGGCTGAACACCTATTATCTTAACGTGATCGCCGTACCTGTTTTTGAAGTAGTGAGATAAGGCTGACAGATGCCCTGACGTACCGAGCCCTCCAACAATAGCCGTGAGCCTTAGCCCGGCACTCCTCACCTGTAAATCCAGTTCCTTCGCTGTATACCTTAAGTGTACTTCGAAGTTTTTATCATTTTCGAATTGATTGAGGTTGAGGGCTCCGTTCCTTAAAGCGTCTTTCCTGACATCATCAATCATCTCAACAGTTATTGAGGCTCTTCCCCTCACGACCTCAGCCCCCATCAACCTGAAGATATAATCAACACATTGCTGGGCTGTCGAGGGCAGATATAGGCGTGCTTTAACTCCGGTGATGTTTGAGAGCGCGGCCAAAGCTAGTCCGGTGTTAGTGGAAGTAGCCTCGTAAATCGCTTTTAACCCATTAATACCCCCCAACCTATCAACAGCTTCTTTGAACATATACCAGGCTATCCTATCCTTGATACTGCAGCTGTATGGGTTATACCACTCTAGTTTCCCCCAAACACTGAGCAACTTGGTGGAAAGGTGATTAAGTTTAGTTAGTGGGGTTGGCCAATTACGATAAAGTAATTCCACAGTGTTCTTGAAGACCCTCATAGGTTCTGGGTTAATATCCTCGTAAAAACCGAGTTCTTCAAGCGTTATGTTGGGGAGGCGCGTTATCTCGCCTCGAGAAATTACTGGAGCTTTAACGCATCCTAGTCTCCTCAGGACATCGCAGAGCTCACTGTTGTTAATTATCTCTCCAGACTCATCAACCATTATAGCGTTAGGTACGTAACCATTCCTTAATAACTCAGCAGACATACTTAAGAAGACTTCGAAACTTACCTCACTACATTTAAGATTATCTAGCTTAACTAACTTAATCATCTCTAAGTCCCCTAATAACATCGTTATCAAATTTTTAACCTTTATAACTATGGTTCTAATAGGAGTCTAATAGGGGCTGTTATGTAAGGCCTAAAATCTCGAAACTACTTGAGGAATATTCAAGGCAGGTCATAATCAAGGAAATAGGAGTTAAAGGACCGTTGTTGAAGAGCTGAATACCGGAGGAGCCGTAGACGTGATAACGGACGTTCTGGAATGCGTTAACTTAATAAAAAGAGCTGTCGAGGGTTTGAGTTAGGTCTTGTTGAAGTGTTGAATAAGGAGGATACTTTAGTGCTAAGAGTGTTAGTAAGATAAGCTTTATTCGCCCTCAATAACATAGTTATATGGTGTGAAACATGAGTGTACGAGACCTACTGAGAGCTCATGGTACACCCCCTAAAGAGGTTTATTTTGACCTAGAGAATTCTGGCTACGTGCCGGACGACGTAATTAACGCCATGTTACCGTATTTTAATAAGCGTGGTTATGGACATCCAGCCATAACGCATAGGTTGGGGTGGGAAGCCCTGGACTTAATTGTCAGTACTAAGGAGTTGGTAGCTAAGACTCTTAATCTCGTTAATCCTGAAAACTTAGTGTTTACCCATAGTGGAACTGAAGCAAACAACCTAGCTATTCAAGGTTACTTAATAGCTAACAGGAGTAAATTAAAAGGTAAGAAGGTATTAGTGTCCTCTATAGAACACCTAAGCGTGATATTCCCGGCGCAATTCATTGGTGATTTGCTAGGTTTAGAAGTCATTAAGGTGCCTGTAGATGAGGAGGGTTTCGTAGACCCTGAGGTGCTTAAGTACTACGTAGATGGAGATGTGAGCTTAGTGAGCATACAGTTAGTGAATCACGAGATAGGCACGATACAGAAGTTAAAAGACTTAATCGAGATAGTTAGGGACAAGAACCCTGACGCGGTTTTCCACACAGACGCTAGTGACGCTTACGGGAAAGTTAAGATAGACTTGAGAGATCTTGATATCGATATGATGACTTTAAGTAGTCATAAGATTCACGGCCCTAGAGGTGTTGGAGTTCTTTATATTAGGGATAACGTGAAGATAGAGCCTATTCTTAGGGGACAATTAAGCGTTGAGAAGCTGTGGCCTGGAGTGGAGTTGACGCCCTTAATAGCTGGGTTCAAGAAAGCCGTGGAATTAGCTTTCAATGACTTCGAAGGGAACGTTGAGTACCTTACCTCATTAAGAGATAAATTACTTAACGGTATTTTTAATTTCGTGAGTGATGTTGTGCTTAACGGTCCCTCAGGCAATAAGAGAGCTCCTGACAATGTTAACGTAGCTTTCAAGTATGTGGAAGGTGAGGCTCTAACGATTGAGTTAAGCGGTTATGGTGTTTACGTATCAAGCGGTAGTGCCTGTAGTTCAAGGTTCTTAGAACCTAGTCACGTGCTCCTAGCTATAGGTAGGGAGTATGAGTTAGCTCACGGGAGCATATTGTTCAAGGTGTCAAGATATCATAAAGGAGAAGACATTGACTACGCACTTGAAGTTCTGCCTAAAGCTGTTGATAGGTTGAGAAAGCTCAGCCCGTTAACGCCTAGAAGAGCTTAAAAGCTATAATAACAGAGTTATATAGGGTAAGGAAAATTGAGTTCGAGAATACCTCTCCCATACTCTCCCGTAGTACTTGAGTACTTCAGGAATCCTAAGAACGTAGGACGTATGGAGAACGCCACTGTTCAGTCCACGGCCGGGAGCCCGGCATGCGGCGATATGATTAGACTATACCTCAGGATCGAGGATGATCTAATAACGGAAGCTACCTTTGAAAGCTACGGTTGCGCAGCCAATATAGCTGCTGCCAGCATACTCACGGAGATGATTAAGGGTAAGACCTTAAAAGAAGCTTGGGAGATTAAGTGGAACGATATTTCAGATAAGTTAGGAGGCTTGCCTCCAATAAAGTATCATTGCAGCATACTCGCGGTTGGAGCACTAAAGAGAGCTATAAGAGCGTACTACAACGAAGTGAGAAAAGTAGCGCCGGACTGGCTACCTAAGAATTTAAGTGTCGAGGAAAGACAAACTATGGAAGAAGAGGAACTGATAGAGAGGATGTACAGCAGAGTTCCTAAGTCATCAGGTGCTGAGGGTGGTAAGTGAACAAGTTTTCGATCTCAGATTAAACAGGATTGGTGGGTGTACGGGAGACCCTGTGTTAAGATTACTTACTTTAATAAATGAAGGTCTCAGCGACTTCAAGATAATAGCTCAGAAGAAAGTCTTACCACCAGAAGTTCTTCAAGTAATACTTAAGAAAAAAGGTTATAGGATGGAAGTCTTAGGTGAGGAGGGAGGGGACGCTTTCTTAATAAGAATCTACAAATAAAAATAACAAGTTTATTTGCTTCAAACAACTATTTAACAAGGGTTTCGCTAGAAATGGACGTTAGAAAGATTAGAAAAGACTTCCCCATACTTGATTCTAGAGGTATCATATACTTCGATAACGCAGCCACATCACAGAAACCTATCCAGGTCATAAATGCAGTGAAGAACTTTTATGAGTATAGTAATAGCAACGTACATAGGGGTGTCCATAAGTTATCCCTAGAAGCTAGTAAATTGTATGAAGAAGCTCATGAGGTCGTCAGTAAATTTATTAGAGCTCGCGGGGTTGAGGAGATAATCTTCACGAGCGGTACTACACACTCATTAAATCTGGTCGCTTACATGTTGGGGCTAAGACTTGGTAAGGGGGATAACGTGGTTATTTCTGTAATGGAACATCACAGCAACCTACTTCCTTGGGTGTATCTTTCCAAGTTAAGGGGTTTTGAAGTTAGGGTCGTTGATTTAGGACCTGACTACGACTTAAGTTACGATAGATTAGCTGATTTAGTAGATGATAGAACTAGAGTTATTGCGATCACGCATGTAAGCAACGTCTTAGGGACTGTAGTCGACGTGAAGAGAGTGTCCAAACTCGCTCACGAGAATAATGCGTTGGTTGTCATAGACGGTGCGCAGAGCGCCCCGCACATGCCTATTGATGTCAGGGAACTTAACGTGGATTTCCTAGCTTTCAGCGGGCATAAGATGCTCGGCCCTACCGGGATAGGGGTTCTTTACTTTAGGAAGGAACTACAAGAGGAGTTTAAAACCCCCTTTACCGGGGGCGGGATCGTCGAGGAAGTCAGATATCGGAACGGTGAGTTTTTAGTGAAACTTCTAGAACCTCCATGGGGTTTTGAAGCCGGGACGCCTAATATAGCTGGAGCTATAGGTCTGGCGGAAGCAATCAGGTATTTGATGAGTGTAGGGATGAGTGAAGTGGAGGATCATGAGAAACACCTAGTGAGTTACCTCATAAGCAAGATAAAGAATGATCCACACCTCAGCGAAAAACTCGTTATATACGGGCCATCAGACCTTAAGAAGAGAGGAGGCATCGTTTCCTTCAACTTCGGCGACTCTAACCCTAACCTAGTAGCTTCGTTTCTAGACGCGTATAACATTGCTGTAAGAAGCGGCTACCACTGCGCTCAACCACTCCACGATTATATAGGAGCTAGCTTAGGCTCTGTTAGAGCGAGCTTCTATTTATATAACACACAGGAAGAAGTAGATGTGATGATTGAAGCACTTAATGAATACGCTAAATTAACAAAACAATCTTAACTTAACATTTATTTAGTGCGCGAATCTGGGTCTCTTCACAAACTCGCCGTGCTTGCTAGACTAGTCTGAGGGAGATTATTACCCCGTATTTTCTCTCAATATTTGCTAGTCTTCTCTTAAGTTTTCTCGTTGATTTGGCTTCTTCTCTAGGCACCATTATCGTGACTATATTGCCGTCAAACGTTACCTCCGCGGACGGGAGTAGTGTTAATATAGCTTTCCTGACCATAGCTTCGAAATCACTTCCTACCGCTTGCTTTACCGGGACTACCACGGTTTGCTCGCCGAAGGTGTACATCTCGTACTCGAGTTGCCCGCTCAGGAAGTCTCTAACCTCAACCACGGGTCTAGCTAGATCTGCTTCTCTGAGACCAGTCGGTAGCTTAACGCTCATGCTTACGTCATAAACCTTACGTACTTCGCCCTCCTCTAAGAAGAGGACTGTGTCGATTACTGAGGGTATCATGCCTAGATCTATCCTACCTATAAATCTCTGCAACGCGTCAATAGGTGACGTTGCGTGGATCACGCCGATCATGCCTATCCCGGCGAGTCTTAAGTCAACGTATAGTTTGAAGTCGCTGTCCGTACGTAATTCATCAAAGACCGTATAGTCAGGTCTTGAGAGGAGGAGTATATCGTGTAGTTCGTCGGACGTGGCGTACGTCTTGGAGTATTGGGTGACTTCAGGCGGTAAATGCATGTCTCTAGGGGACTCAATAGTCTTAACGACTTTATTCTTCCTCCTGTAGTAATCTGCGAGAGCTTGCGCGAACGTAGTCTTACCCATTCCCGGAGCACCAGCTATTAGTATGCCCTCAGCCTTCTCCTCAAGCCTCCTCATGAGCTTCTCCGGGAGGACGTAGTCCTCCAACTTAGGTCTTACGAGAGGCTTCACCGCAGTTATTTCCCACCCGTCACTCATCGGCGGTCTCGCTATTATTATCCTGTAGAGATTTAGCTGTATTATCATAGAGTTAGGTCTCTCGATTTCTACGATCGCGTCAGGGTCTGTACGCGCTACCTCAAGGATTTCATCAGCTATCGCTTCTATCTCCTCCCTACTCAGCGGATTCTCAGAGAGTTGAACGAGTCTCCACTTACCAGGTCTACCCTGCTTAGCGTATGGTGGCGCCCCCTCCTTCAGATGCACTGACATTGTCTTATCATCAAAGAATTTTTCGAGCGTTGTTAAACGGGTTCTAGGCGGCTCTACGTAGAGAACCTTAACTCCAAGAGCCTCGCTAGCTAATTGCTGCGTCTTAGAGGAAGTTATTAGGGTAGCGCCCGTGTCCAAAGCATACCACCTAACTAAAGCGTCCACGTCGTCTGCCTTCCTGCCGCTAGAAACTACTTCAACAGGTATCCCCCTAGAATTACATGCAGTCTTAACAAACCTCATCTCGTCAAGACCTAATATCCCGAGGGATCTATTATTCTTAGCTAGAGACTCGAAGTAGTCTATGAGCTCTCTGAGAATAACTAGATTGCCCTTGATCCTCCCCTCCAAAATAATCATCTTAAGTACTCCGTTAGTTATCACGCTAGCGTCAGGCACGTAAGTCTCTACGCCAATCTCTCTCACATCATACACCTACCTAATCCTAAATAACTAGGGACTAAAAGAATTATAATTCTGTGCTCCGTCCTCACGAGCAGATGTATTTAACTTGGTGGGTTTGGTTGCGGCACGTTTTGCGTTATGTCTGAATTCAGTAACGTAATAATTATAAGGGTTTATGTAGTGTTTTTAGGGATTAGAATGTCGATTAGTGAGATTGAGGAGGAGGCTAGGAAGATCGTTGAGGAAGCTAGGAGTAGAGCGGAGGAGATTTTAAGTAAGGCTAGGAAGGAAGCCGCGGAGCTTAAGTCAAAGCCTTTAGCAAATCTCCTAAGTCCTGAGGAGAAGGAGAGAATAGTGAGGGAATTTGAGCAGAGGATTAAGGACGTGGAGTCTAGGGGTGAGGAGCGGAAGCGAGCAATCCTCAAGTCTTTCGCAGAGAGAAAAGAAGGTTTGGTTAGGGAGGTAGTGGAGATAGTTATGGGCTTAAGGGAGTTATGATGACACTCATAGTGTCAACCCCTGAAAAACTCCGCTACATCAGGTTGCTGGTTCCCAAAGACTTAAGTAGCAAGACTTTAAACGTACTCCAAGACTTGGGGGTCATGCACGTAGAGACCTCGGGTGAGCTAAGCGAGGAAGACAGGGAGAAATTAAGAAGCTACGCTGAGAAAGTGCGTGTCTTCTCAAACTTGGTGGACGCAGTCGAGAATTATTATAGGTTTACGGTGGTAGACCTTAAGAGAGAGGTGAGTCTTGAAGATCTTGACAAGATCTTAGAGGAACTCCACGTTAAGTTAAGTAAGGTGCGTCAAGAAGTTGAGAACTTGATTAATAACAAGAAGAAATTAGCGGATGAGATTAGTGAGTGCCAGAAGCAAATCAGGGTACTTGAGGTGGTTAGGCGTGTGGTCGGCGATAATCTGAGGATTTCCGAGCTATCTTTCACTGGTGAGGCACTCTTCTCTATGGTAGCGTTGGGTAAATCGCAAGATATGGAGCAACTCATTACTTCAATACCTAGGGACGTAGTGATTAAGTGGGGCTTAATAGAAGACGAGATGGTGGTTTTTGTAGTCGGTGTCTCAAGCGCTTTGAAGGAAGTTCAGGAGTTATTAAGTAAAGCTAAGGCAGACATCATCAAGTTTCCTCAACAAGAAGTCTTAATACCTGATTACCTGAACTACCTGATTAAACATGTGGAAGAGCTTAGAACCACTCTAGCCAGAACAGACCAAGAATTAGAGAGAGTCTTAGAAGATAACGTGGAAGCGCTTGCTCTAGCTAAGGTGATTAACGATTTAGTTAAATCTAGGCTTGATCTCCTCCTCAGTGCCGCTAGCGGTGAGTACTTGCTGGCTGTGGAGGGGTGGGTTCCAGAAGAATCCATCAAGACTGTGGAGAGCAGGTTAAGTAGTGAGATAGGTGCCTACTTAGTAGTTAGCGTCTCGACAGATAAGAAACCGCCCTCAAAACTCAAGAACCCTAGAATCCTTAAGCCCTTCGAGCTCTTAACGAGATTTTACGGCCTACCCTCACCGGGTGAGTGGGACCCCACACCGATCCTCACGTACTCATTCTTAGTATTCTTCGGGTTGATGATGGCTGACGCTGTTTACGGCCTAATAATCTTCCTGTTGGTTAAGTACGTCTTGGATAGGAGCGGGTTCATAGATAATCCTTACTCGTCCGGATACCTGACATTGAAGAAGATGTTATTAGTGTTGAGTCTTTCAGCCACGGCCTTTGGGGTTTTATCGAATACTTTCGCAGGGTACTCGGTGGGTTTCGAGGAGGGTCGCGTAGTATTAACCATTGCTAGCGAGGGGGGTGGGTTGATTAGTGTGCCGGCTCTAATCAACTTATCAGACCCTATGTTCTTCCTCGTCTTAGCGTTAGTTATCGGACTCGTACATATAAACATAGGGCACGTTCTCTCAGTAATCGTAGGTATTAAGGTGAGGGACTTGGGCAGGGTCTTAAGTGGGGTTGGTTTAATAATCTCAGAGATTTTCGGCATACCTTACGTTCTACATGAATTCCTTCACTACGACTTGCTTCCACTAAATAACGAAGTATATGCTTTCATGCTTTACGCGTCGCTCGCCGGAGTTTTAGTGATGATCGTAGGAACCGTCAAGTCTTTAGGTGGTGTAGGCCTCTTCATGTGGATATTCAATATTACCGGGCTGCTCGGCGACGTCCTCTCTTACTCCAGGATAGCCGGGTTAGGGATAGCCACCTACGTGATGGCGGTTAACTTCAATAAGTTATCTCTCGGCGTCTATGAGTACTTCTCAAGTCTAGCACCCCTCGTCGGCAGTGTTTTAGGTTTAGTGCTTATGTTGGTTGTAGCAATCTTCATGAACATGTTTAACATAGTTTTCGGAACTATAGGTGGTTTCGTTCACTCTATGAGGTTGTGTTTCGTTGAGTTCCTACCTAAATGGTATGATGGTAACGGGAGGGAATTCACGCCGTTCACTCTGAAGATAGAGAAGCACATCGCTTTAGGGAAGATGAGGTAGCTCACCTCACCAGCTTTTGTTGAACCTTAGTTCGATCCCCACGAACAAAGCTTAAAAACTTTTCACTAAATTTAACAAGGTGTACACGAGGTGTCCTTAAGCCCTCAAGCTGTAGCGTCTTTAGGGATCGCGTTAGGCGTTGTGGGAGGAGTTATAGGGTCTTCTCTAGGTATAGGTAAAGCTGCTTCAGCTGGTTTGTCAGTCATATCAGAGGATCCAGGTAGTTTTAAGCAAGTCCTCATACTTTCTTCCCTACCCATGACGCAGACATTCTACGGATTCATCTTCTCATTACTAGGTCTTACATCAGTCATACCAGGGATAGCTGAACTAACATGGATTAAAGCAGGTGCTTTCCTAGGTATAGGAGCTTTCGTCATGGTCGCCGAGCTATTCTCCGCGTGGTATCAGGGCGTGATATGCATGTCCGGCATAGTCGAGCTACCTAAAGCCGGGGGCAGAATGCTGGTTCCCTCACTAATACTCGCTGCCTACGTCGAGATGCTCGGTATATTGGGGATGGTCCTCGGCTACTTACTAACCACGTTAGTTGCTGGATTACCGATATAAGCTTGATAGCAGAGGATTAAGGTATGAGTTTAGACGCTTTACGTGAAGAAATTCTGAAGAAAGCTAGAGCTAAAGCAGAAGCCATGATTAGGAGCGCTGAAGAAGAAGCCAGGAAAATACTCGATGAGGCTATGAGAGAATACACGAGAAGATATGAGTTGGTTAGAGAAGCGGAGTTGAGGGAGTTAAGAGACGAGCTCTCTAAGAAACTGAGTGAGAAGAGCTTAGAAGTAAATACGAAGCTACTAAACCTAAAAAACGAGCTCATCGAGGAGCTGAAGAAGGAAATCATAGGCAAGATTAACGAGATGAGTGACGAGGAGAGGAGAAGATCACTAAAGAAACTGGTTAATGAGTGTCTTAACGAGATACACACGTCACGAAAAGTAAGGGTATGTGTTGTTGGGAGGGATGTTCCGTTAATTAAAGAATTGTTAAGAGAATTGGGTACTGAGGATAGAGTCATAGAGATAAAGACCCTACCACCAGAAAGTGTTGGAGGAGTCTTAATAGAAACTGAGGACGGTTCACTAGGCTTAGACAACACCTACGCACCAGGTTAGAGAGGTTAATGTCGTTTATTTACAGGAAACTAAACGAGGAAGTATTTGGAGGTTAGCTTAGTGGTTGTTAAGATAAGTGATGAGATCTTCTTCAACTACGTTAAGATACGTTCCCACAAGACTTTACGCCCAGATAACGTAAAGAGAATTAACGAGCTGATTACTTACACATTCCCCAGCCTCCTCTCCGCTCTCCAAGGCTTTGAAGTTAGTTCATGTCTTGGTAGAGAATTAAGGAGTGCCCTACCCCTGCCGCAAACAACCATATACTCTAAGCTGTTGAAGTGTTGGGAAAACGATTTGAGGAGTAAGATACGCTTAATCAAGCCTTCCGAGAAAGTGATAGAGATAATTGATCTCTACATAAGTAAGTACGTGGCTAACGACTTAATAGGCGTTATAAGTTCCGGATTAACGGAACCTCCATACATAGAAGCACCGGTGGTTGAATCCATCAAGAAATTTATGACCACTAAAGAGGTAGGGAAGATTATCTCGTTATTAAGTAAGAAGAAGCTCCTGAACAAGTCTATGTCTTCAGTCCTCGAGGAGCACAGGAAGTTAAAGATTAGTGAGCTAGACGTGAACGAGCTCTCCAGAAAATTAAGGACGTCTTACTTTAGAAGGCTTGAGGATGTTTTAACAGATCTGAACGTCTCTTCTTACGGGCTTAGGTGTGTTGAGTTTCTTAAGGAGTTCGAGGAACTCAAGCAGACCTTAAGAAAGGCTCTAGTAGGAGGGGGAGACTTAAGGCTTATCACAACGAAATTAACTCAGAAGCAAAGAGAGGTAGTGCTTAAAGCTTCTAAGAACACCCATGACTTTGAGTACGTGCTCGCTGTACTACCACTACACTTCTGCCACAACATGCTTAAGTCCCTCCCAGTATCTGTTGATACGTTACTCGATTATTTACTCCTGAAAGAATTCGAGTTCTCCATTCTCTCTTACGTGATTTACTTAATTAATACTGGGTACTCACCAGAATTAATTAGGGAAGAGGTTGGTGGGTGGTTAAGACTCTATGAGTCGATTGCCGAGTAAGAAAGATGTAGTGGTAATAGGTGATTTAAGCTTTATCAACGGCTTTAAATTAGCCGGTATCAAGAGATTCTTTGAGATCTCTGAGGGTAAGGACATCTCTGAACTCAAGAAGGAGTTAGGTGAGTTATTGACGAAGCTTTATGAGGATCCGTCAGTCGGTATTATAGTGATACAGTATAGGTTCAGAGACTTAATAGCTGATAAGTTGCAGAAGATGGGTAGGGAGCCTTTGGTGGTGTTCGTTCCTAGCTCTAAGGAAGCTTCTAAGATAGACGTGAGGGATTATTACCTGCGTATGATTAAGTCTTATTTAGGTGTTAGTATTGAGGTGTGATCGTTGGCTAGGGGTAAGATCCTGAGGGTTTCAGGTCCCTTAATAGTAGCAGAAGGAATGGAAGGCTCGATGGTTTACGAAGTAGTCTTAGTAGGTGATGAGAGCCTAATAGGTGAAGTAATAGGGCTACAGGGTGATAGAGCGTTCATCCAAGTATACGAGGATACTTCAGGGCTGCGGGTCGGCGAACCCGTGGAAGGTACCGGGAGCTTACTCTCAGCAGAGCTAGGTCCCGGAATCGTCGGGAAGGTGTATGACGGACTTCAGAGACCTCTATCAGTCATCGGCGAAATCCACGGAGCTTTCGTGAGTAAGGGAGTTAAGCTGCCCGCTCTACCCAGAGACGTTAAGTGGACGTTCAAGAAGTCGTCAGACGTTAAAGTAGGTGATAAAGTAGAGGGTGGCTCCATACTAGGGTACGTTCAGGAAACACCCATACTACTTCATAAAATCATGGTACCCCCGGGATTATCGGGCGTGTTGAAGGAGTTAGTTCCTGACGGCGATTACACGGTCGAGGAAACTATAGCGCTCATAGACGTTGGCGGAGGGGAGAAAAAAGAAGTGAGGTTAATGAGTAAGTGGCCCATACGCAAGCCAAGACCTTACAAAACACGGTTAGAGCCTGTGGAACCCCTCATAACCGGGACCAGAGTGTTAGATATGATGTTCCCGATAGCGAAGGGAGGTAAGGCTGCGGTTCCAGGAGGCTTCGGTAGTGGTAAGACGGTTTTATTACATACCTTAACTAAGTGGAGCAGAACTCAAGTCAACATATTTGTCGGTTGCGGTGAGAGAGGTAATGAAATGGCTGACGCGTTACATAGCTTCAGGAGACTCAGCGACCCTGAATCAGGCAGACCTCTCTCAGAGAAAGCCATATTCATAGCCAATACATCCAACATGCCCGTAGCCGCCAGAGAAACTAGCGTTTTCCTGGGGGTGACTATAGGCGAGTACTTCAGGGATATGGGGTATGACGTGCTCATGGTAGCTGACTCAACCTCTAGATGGGCTGAGGCGATGAGGGAGATAAGTGCGAGGCTTGAGGAGATGCCAGGTGATGAGGGATTCCCGGCTTACCTAGGCTCGCGACTAGCGGAGTTTTATGAAAGATCAGGTAGGGTGGTCACCTTAGGCAGTCCCGAGAGGGTAGGGTCCTTAACTATCTTGGGCGCAGTATCCCCTCCGGGAGCAGACTTCAGCGAACCAGTCACCACTAACACACTCAGATATATCGGCGCTCTACTAGCACTCGACGTATCACTAGCTAATAGGAGGCACTTCCCCGCAATTAACTGGTTACTCAGCTACTCCCAGTACGTGGAAACAGTTGCTAAGTGGTGGGAACGTGATTTCAGGGACTGGTTGAAGCTACGTAATGAAGCTTTAAGAATTCTTCAGAGAGAGTCCGAGTTAATGGAGTTAGTCAGGCTCGTAGGTCCTGAAGCTCTCCCAGATCCGGATAAACTCCTCCTAGACGTGGCTAAGATGATTAGGGAAGACTTCCTACAACAAAGTGCTTACCACCCGATTGACGCCTACAGCTCGCCCGAGAAGACGGTCCTCATGCTAGACATTATAATCAGGTTTTACGAGGAAGCCGCGAAAACCCTGAATGATGGAGTACCCCTAAGTAAGATCAGGGAGGCTCCAGTAATCTCACGCATAGCTAGGATGAAGGAGGTACGTAACGAGGAATTCAGGAAAGTTCATGAATACATAGTTAGGGAAATAAAAGATTATTTCAAGAAGCTCCGAGCAGGTGAGTTAAGTGGTTCTTAACTTAAGTGTTAAGGAAGTTAGGAGAGCGTTAAGTGCTAGAGGATCTTTACTACTCGTTAAGTCTATTGAGGGGATTAGGTATGGTGAGGTAGTTGAGGTAACCCTACCCAGCGGTGAGTCGAGAGTAGGTCAGGTTATAGATGTGGGTAAGGACGTGAGTGTCATTCAAGTCTTCGGAGGCGTCAGCGAGGTAAACGTAGACTCAATTAAGGTGAGATTTAAGGGTGAGACACTCAAGATCCCGGTTTCTCTGGATATGTTCGGGAGGATATTTGACGGTCTCGGGAACCCGATCGACGGCGGTCCTAGAATAATCCCTGAAGACTGGCTAGACGTTAACGGCGCACCATTAAATCCTGCCATGAGGGAGCCGCCGTCTGAGTTCATAGAGACAGGGATCTCAGTCATAGACGCCCTCTTCTCTATAGTGAGGGGTCAGAAACTGCCTATATTTAGTGGCGCTGGCTTACCCCATAATAGGATAGCTGCTCAGATAGTTAGGCAAGCCACGGTGAGGGGTAAGGAGGAGAGGTTCGCAGTAGTTTTCGCCGCAATAGGGGTGACTTACGAGGAAGCATACTTCTTTATAGAGTCTCTTAAGAAAGCCAAGAACGTGGAGAACGTGATCTCATTCATTAATACAGCTTCATCACCTGTGATTGAGAGGATAGCTGTCCCCCGAGTAGCTCTCACGACAGCGGAGTTTCTTGCTTGGAAGCACGACATACACGTTTTGGTGATAATGAGCGATATGACAAACTATGCTGAAGCACTACGTGAGCTCTCCGCAGCTAGGGAGGAGGTTCCCGGTAGGAGAGGGTACCCGGGCTACATGTATACAGATCTAGCAACGATATATGAGAGAGCCGGTAAGGTAACCGGTAAGAAGGGGTCCGTTACTCAAATGCCTATACTCACGATGCCAGACGACGACATAACACACCCAATACCTGACTTAACGGGTTACATAACTGAGGGTCAAATAGTTCTCTCAAGAGATATGTTCAGGAAGGGCCTGTACCCCCCGGTAGACGTATTACTGTCCCTCTCTAGACTCATGAAAGACGGTATAGGACCTGGGAAAACAAGGGAGGATCACTACCAAGTATTCATGCAGATGATAGCTGCTTACACGGAAGGTCAGTACTTGAGGGAGCTCTCAGCCATAATAGGGGCTGAATCCCTCAGTGAGAGAGATAGGAAGTACCTAAACTTCGCTGATTTATTCGAGAGGAGATTCATTAATCAAGGAGAGAATGAAAGAAGAGATATCGAGACAACGCTTGACTTAGGCTGGGAAGTTCTTTCAATACTGCCTGAAGAAGAATTGAAGTTGATAAGTGTTGAGAACATACGGAAGTATCACCCTAAATACAGGTCTCCGGTGAGAGTTAGTGTCTCAGCAGATACTTAGGCTGGCTAGACCTACCAAGATAGAGCTGATAAGACTTAGACGCAGGTTAGCGACCGCTAGGAGGCTTCACAGGGTCCTCAGAGACAGGTTGCTGATCCTGACCCAAGAGTTAGTAGCTCTATATAGGGAAGTAGTGGAGAGCAGGTTGAGAATTCATGAGGAAATAATTAGGTGTGAGAAGGAGTTAGTTAGGACCTCGTCTTACGTAGCACCCTGGATTTTCGAGGAGTTTTCAAACGTTAAGATAAAGTCTTTCAGCGTCATTCTAGGTTCAAGAATAGTTGCTGGGGTTAGGTTACCGTTGCTCGAACACGAGGTTGTTGAAGGACATTACGACCCGTCGGTCTATCCAATCACCCTCAAGGAGGTGGGTGAGTGCTATGAAGACGTATTAAGGAATATAATTAGGCTGGCTGAAACTGAGATCTCCTTACTTGAGGTGGGTAGGGAAGTTCAGAAAGTAAAAAGGAAAGTCAATGCGTTAGAGAACCTCATAATACCTAGGCTCAGAGCCACCATAAAGTATTTGAGAATGAAGTTTGAGGAGAGGGAGAGGGAGGACAAGGTTAGGAGGAAGCGTATTAAGCAGATCTTAACACGTAGGGAACGTATATAAGGTTTGTTGCCACGTAAACCCATGGTTAGGGTCTTGAGAGAGTTTTGCGAGGTTCCTGCGTATGAGTGAGGACAAGACTCTTGAGTATCTGTTGGAGAGGGAGTTGAGAGTTGTGAACAGCTACATAGCAACCAAAAGAAAATCTCTCGCCGAGCTTTTAAGAGAAGAACATCCGTACGTCCTTACCTTGAGCGGGGACGTACACATGTTTCGTAAATCGGAGCTGATACTAGCGAAGGAAGTAGTAGGAGAGGATGCCGAGAAGCTTATGTTGCCAATATACGTAGAGCTAATTCCAGCACAGACAACCACTACAGGCGTCATAAGAGAGGAAATAGCTACGAAACTCGTTTCCACTCTCCTAGGAATTAATCACGCTACCCCCCTCTACGTTTACCCGATTCAATTAGCGGAGCTGAGAAGAAAAATAGGAACCTTAATCCAGTACGTTGTTAGCCCCGAGGCCCTGAAGGAAATAGAGGATTACGATAGAGATTTAATTAGCTAAGGTAATCATGACTATTCTGTCAGGCCTCACGTTCTTGTTTGCTGTGATTTCAAAACAGCGTATGTTATTGAAGATTTAGGTATTACTAATCCTTTATCACCTACTCTCACGCCTAATTCGTACTTAGATATCTTAGATAAGGTTCCTGAAACGGTAGATCCATCAATTAAGTGGAACTCCAACTCAATACCTATTAATTCCGCGTCAATCACTGTATCATTTAATTGTTCGGTGCTGAAGCCGTGCAGATCAGAAGGTTCCACAGTAGCTACTAATATAGCGTGCCTGAATAAGATGTAAACCTTGTCCTTCGACACAACCCCTATCTCATACCTAGAAACCTCGTCAACAACTCCCCTGATAGGCTCCGGCGCTCCAAGAACCTTGAACTCCACTTCCCTGCCATTAAACCTCGCGTCAATTATGTTCTCTCTTAACGGCATCTAAACACCTTAGCTTTTATTCTCAGCAGGGTTTTTAAATATAAGGATACTTCTTCGTAATAAAGCTAGTTAGCCAGGTCATGAAATCCTCGTCTTTCACTAGGTCTTCAGGGATTTCCGTGAGTTCGTTGATGATGTTAGAGAATACTATGTCTTTTGCTGAGAGTTCTCTAGTGTTGAGGGAGCTTAGCAATTCCTGGGCGTTCTCGTATTTCCTCTTTATTATGGCTTTAGGGATTCCATCCCTAGCTATCCAAACAGTTAAGGTTCTATCTGAGGATCCATGTTTTCCTATGAAGTTTAGGAGCCCTCTACTTATCTTGGAGGGTCCCGGCCTAACATCGTAGCGTGATAATCTACCTCCACTTGTTAAGTCTAAAGCTATGATTGCTTGATTTAATTCATTACTCCAGAAATCATAGTCTATTACGTTAAACCCGTAATTCTCCAGTAAACTAACTACTCTTCTACCAACTCTCTTAAGTTCCCCCCATAGAACGTCTGGTGGTAGGGTCTTAGGAATCAAGTATCTGAGTAAGAGAATCCTTCTCTCAGTCTCCTCAAGAAACTTAATTAATTCACTAAGTGGCTTCATTAAGGGTTTGTAGAAGAATAGGGTTCTTGAAGGTTTCTTAATGAATGTGTTGGAAGCTACTACAGCTATTTTTAAAGCCCTGTCAGAAACCGCTGAAGCTACGTTCCTCCTAGGATCAACTGGATCCGGTACTATGAGAACGTCATCTCTGAATATCTTCCTGAGCTCTCTCAGGCTCAGGTACTCACTCCACAACCTCTCATCAACTATCACTACCTCACCCTCACGCCACCCACTCATGGCTTTAAGAGCGTCAATGAATGAACCATACTTCAGTATGATTAACTCAGTGAGGTAGCCTGAGAAGCCCTCGACCTTTACTTCAGCTCCGTAAATACCTAAGCTTTTAAGAAATTTCTTTAACAGCCTTACCTCATCCCTCATATAATCGTTTAGTCTCGAGTTCACGTATCTAGTGTGGAATGGGGTCCTGTCAACAGCGGTGGTTATTTCTTTAGGGTCTCTAGCCCAGTAAGCTGGTACAATATCGATCTCAAATCCTTCAGCTCGTAGGGTTATGTATGGGTGTGATGCGTACTTGAGCTGAAGCGGGTACTTACTCAGCCGACTCATCAACAGGTGTTTTATGACATGTTCCTCAACCCACTCATTACTTAAGTCTTCCTTTCTTATCAGTATGAATACGTCGAGATCTATATCACCCCTTATCGACGTTCCTTTAGCGAACGACCCCTCCAAAGAGATCGTGTAGTCGTAACCTATGCTCAGAGAAGACTCTATCAACGTTTTTATCTCCTCAAATAAGTCAAAACCTTTCTTAATCTCTTCTTCCGTAGGTCTTAACTCTCTTCTAACCTCTTCAAGCAAGTTACTTAGGTCTTCGCTCAACTTAACCATCCTTTAAGTCGACTGCGGTGACGTCCATGTATACGGGTCCTTCAGGTCTTAAAATACTTCTTTTTAGCTTTACCTGAGTTACTTGTGTCAGCCCGAATAAGGAGTTTTCATACGTTGATATGATGTTTTTGAGGCATGCCGGGTCGTAATATCCTTTCACCCTACCCACCGTTATGTGGGGAACGAATTCCTCTCTATCCGGTTGCGCGTAACGCTTCAAGCATTCTTCAAGTCTATTCCTAATAGATCTCAGCTCATCGAAGCCTTCAGTAATCCCAACCCACAACACTCTCGGCTTGCTAACGGAAGGAAACGCACCCACCCCCTCAATCCTCATCTGGAATTTAGTGAATTCCTTAGCACGCATCACGCACTCACTTATTTGAGGAACGTAGCTATCGGGAACCTCACCGATGAATCTTAAGGTTAGATGTATATTCTCGTCTTCAACCCCTTTAATACCTCTCTCTTTAGAGCAAGACACTACAGCATCCCTAAACCTAATCACGTTCCTCAAAACATCGTTGTTCTCTATCTCAACAGCCACAAATAGTCTAACCAACTATATCAACCAAATTTAATCAAGCTTAAACATTTAAAAGATAGATTAAGTTAAGAATCTTTGGTGTGGGGGCCGTCGTCTAGCTTGGATAGGATGCCAGCCTGGGGAAGTCTCCCCGAAGAACGCGCTCCGGATCGCTGGTGGTCCGGGGTTCAAATCCCCGCGGCCCCACCACCCAACTCTCACACCAAAACTCACGAGACTTAAGAACCCTCATTTTTTAGAGTGGAGGAAGTCAGACGAAAAAGAAACTTACCCTTTTTAGGATCGGGTACTTTCTCTGCCTTACCTTCCCTAACCAGCCTCGCCAAGACTCTCCTTAATTCCATGTCTAGAAACTCTTCTTTCTTTACCTCACGCAAATACTTACGTAGCTCCTCAAAAGTAGCTAGCTTGAGGTTTCTTAACGTGTCGATCACGGCTTCCTCAAGCACTACTATGTTCCCTCATCACTTCCTTAAGGACTTCTTCCATGATATCCATGGATCTTTCCATTATCTCCTGTGATATGACTAGGGGAGGTGCTATCCTTATAGCTGAAAATCCAGCACCTATTACAGCAACGCCTCTCTTAAAGCACTTGATTAAGAATGACTCCAACTCTTTCTTAGCGTATTCCTTAGTCTCTCTATTCTTGACTAGCTCTATCCCTATCATCAAGCCCTTCCCTCTCACGTCACCAACTATCTCGTAGTTATCCATCCACTCTTTAGCCCTCTTCATCACGTAATTACCTACCTTCTCAGCATTCTCCAAGAGCTTCTCACTCTCAATTATTCTTATCACTTCAGTTCCGGCCTTCAACGCTACGGGGTTGCCTCCGAACGTGCTCGCGTGCGATCCTGGAGGCAGGTTCATCACTTCCTCCCTACCACCCACCACACCCAACGGTATGCCTGAAGCTACTGCCTTAGCCATCGTTATTAAGTCTGGATCAACACCCCAATTCTCTACAGCGAACCACTTACCGGTTCTCCCAAACCCGCTCTGAACCTCGTCAGCAACCAGTAAGATCCCGTTCTCTCTCGTCAGCTTCCTGAGCTTGGGGAGGAAGTCCTCTGGTGGTACTACATAACCACCCTCACCTTGTATAGGCTCTATGAATACTGCGGAGATTTCGGAGGGATCCACCATCCTCCTAAATATCCACTCCTCTATAAACCCTATCACAGCATCACCGCATTCCTCCGGATCTGCATGAAACGGACACCTATAGGGGTATGGATAAGGAACGTGGATAATCCCGGGAAGTAGTGGTTGGAAACCTTTCCTCTGTGCCGGCTTACTAGCCGTTAACGACATAGCTCCATGTGTTCTGCCGTGGAAAGAACCTATGAAAGCCATGATGTAAGGCCTCTTACCTCCCGCGACACCCTTACTTATCTTCATCGCTGCCTCAATAGCCTCAGCACCGCTGTTACCGAAGAAGAACTTCTTCTTACCAGGGATGGGTAGTATCTTAGACAGGCTCTCAGAATACTCAACTACTTCCTCATAGTAGAAGTCTGTGAGAGAGTAATGTATTAACTTCTTGATTTGCTCCTCAACAACCTTAACTATCCTGGGATGACTATGACCAACATTCATGACAGCTATCCCCGAGTTGAGGTCTACGAATAAGTTACCATCAAAGTCCTCGATAACGACCCCGTAACCACTCTTAGCGGCTAGAGGGTACCACCTGACGAATGACTGCATCAATAACTCGTGATCTCTCTCGATAATCTCCCTCGACTTGGGGCCAGGCGGCTCTACAACTATCTTCGGTATGCTCTTAGGATCATACCTATCATAATAGTAAAACACTATTTTACTCACCAACAGTAAATACTTACTACGGATATAAAAATTTTTATTAAATTGAATGAAATGTTTTCAGGTCGAAAATAATTATTTTACTATTATGCGATTGAATACGTGGTACGTGAGTACGTGAATC